>JACRNP010000125.1 GCA_016234845.1 Deltaproteobacteria bacterium
CGCGATCGCGTCCTTCCCGGTGAGCCCCGCCGCCATCGCGCCGCCGCCGATGTACGGCATCTTGTACTGCTCGGCCAGCGGGAAGACCGCCATCTGCACGCCGGAGTGGACCGACCCCATCGTGAAGTCGACCTTGTCCTCCAGGATCAGCTTCTTGAACATGCTCGAGGCCCACGCCGGGTTGACCTTCGTGTCGTAGTCGATCAGCTCGACCTTGCGGCCGGCGATTCCGCCCTCCGCGTTGAGCTTCGCCACGGACGCCTTGGCCACCTTGGTCAGCCAGTGCCCGTACACGGTGGCGCCGACCGTGTTCTCCTGGATCATCCCGATCCGGATCGGCTTTTCCGCGCCGTAGGTGAACGGCGCGAACGGAAGCGATCCGACGGCCAGCCCCGCCGCCCCCGCGGCGGTCGTCCGGATGAAGTCCCGGCGGCTGACCTCCGTTCCCATCCCGTCGAGGACATCCCTCTTTTCCTTCCTTTCCTTCATTTCCCACCCCCTGTCGTTGGTTTCACGACCGTAAATCCCCTCCACTGACCGTCTGGCGTATCCAGTTTGCGTATCCAATGGATATCGGAAAACAAAACACGGGGAAGCCTCCCCTGTTCAAGCAGTTTCATCTTACTTATCGGGATGTTTCGAAAAACGGATGAGGGCATGACGAACTGCAATATAAATACGTTTTAATATTTTGTCAATATTCGCGGACGAGTGCCGCGCCAACCGGTTGCGATCGCTGCTCCGATCGTCCGTGCGACCGGTTCCTTGCCGCATGGGCACGGTGGTGATAAGGTGGGAATTCGGAAGGTGGAATTGCCCGTCCATCGCCAGGGGGACATCCTCGATGAGCAACGGTCGACCTCCCTCGCCATCCGTGCCCTGCAGGAAAATCGCATATCGCTGGATCCTCTACTTCTGCCTCGTCCTGTTCATGGGCAACCTGGGCGCGATGGTCGACCTGGCTCTCCATCCGGAGATTCCGTATTTCGACGACGAACACCTGATCGCCGGCGGATCCACGGCGGTCGCGATGACCCTCCTGATCGTCGCCATGGAAACGTACCTTTCCCGGCGCCGTCAGATCGAGGGATCGCTGCGCGCAAGCGAGGAGCGTCTCCTGGAGGCGCAGAGCATCGCGCGCATCGGGTACTACGCCCTCGATGCGGCGACGGGGGTGTGGACCAGCTCGCGGATCCTCGACGAGATCTTCGGGATCGGGGACGATTTCCGGCGGGACGTCGAAGGGTGGTCCCGCCTTCTCCACCCGGATGACGGGAAGGTGATGCTGGATTACCTCCGGTATGACGTGATGGAGAAGGTGACCCCCTTCGACCGTCGAGGCCGATCCGGAGAACCGGGCGGTCCGGATGGTCGGGACGATCCAGGACGTCACCGAAAAGGTGCGGGCCGAGGAGGAGAAGGACCGGCTCCAGGCCCAGCTTCAGCAGGCGATGAAGATGGAGGCGATCGGCCGCCTGGCGGGCGGCGTCGCCCACGACTTCAACAATCTCCTCACCGTGATCATCGGAAACGTGGCGCTGGCGCAATCGAAGCTGCCCCCGTCGGAACCGGTCGCGGGGATGCTGGCCGAGGTGCAACGGGCGGCGGAGCGGGCCGCGCGGCTGACCCAGCAGCTGCTGGCGTTCTCGCGGAAGCAGATCATCGAGCCGCAGTTGCTGGACCTCAACGCCCTGGTCGTGGACCTCCACAAGATGCTGGTCCGTCTGATCGGTGAGAACATACGGCTTGCGACGGTCCCCGGCGAAGGGCTCGGGGCGGTCAAGGTCGACCCCGGACAGTTCGAGCAGATCCTGGTGAACCTGGCGGTGAACGCCCGGGACGCGATGCCGGACGGCGGACGGCTGACGATCGAGACCGCGAACGTCGAACTGGACGCCGCGTATTGCACGACGCACCCGGAGTCCGCCCCGGGGCGTTACGTCCTGCTGGCGGTCAGCGACACCGGGTGCGGGATGACCGACGAGGTGCAGGCCCGGATCTTCGAACCGTTCTTCACTACGAAGGAGAAGGGAGGCGGCACGGGGCTTGGCCTGTCGATGGCCCACGGCGCGGTGAAGCAGGCGGGGGGGTCGATCTCGGTCTACTCGGAGGTGGGCAAGGGGACCACCGTCCGGATCTACCTTCCGCGCGCGGATGGGGCCGGATCGGCGCCCGCGAGGCCCGCCGCCCCGCAGGAGCTTCCGGTCGGGACGGAGACGGTCCTCCTGGTGGAGGACGAGGACGTGGTGCGGAACCTGTGCGGCCGGATCCTCGAGCGGCAGGGATACCGTGTCCTCAAGGCGTCCAACGGCGCCGAGGCGGTCGAGCTCGCGCGGGCCGGAGGCGGGCGGATCGACCTGCTGCTGACGGACGTCGTGATGCCGGGGATGAACGGGAACGAGCTGGCGACCCAGCTGGTCCTCCTGCACCCGGAGATGAAGGTGCTCTTCACGTCCGGCTACACGGAGAACGCGATCGTGCACCACGGGGTGCTGGACGAGGGAGTGTCCTTCATCGCCAAGCCGTACGCCCCCTCGACGCTGGCGAGGAAAGTCCGGAGCGTGCTCGACAAGGGCTGACGCCGGACGGGGAAAGGAAAAGCTGGTCGGGACGGCCGGATTCGAACCGGCGGCCCTCTGCTCCCAAAGCAGATGCGCTACCAGGCTGCGCTACGTCCCGACGCGCGCGGGGAAGGGTCGCAGTGTACCCCGATCCGCATTCCCGGGCAATGACCCGGGGACGGAGTCCGGGGGTTAGTCCATCCGTGCCTTCTCGTAATGGTCGCTCCGGTAGAAATCGCAATCCAGGCAGGTCTTGAGCTTCTGGGCGAACATCCCCTGGACCTTGCCCCCGCAGAGGGTGCCTGCGACGAAGGCGCAATGCTTTCCGTTGTCCGGGAAGGCGGGGCAACGACCCAGCTCCTTCTCCCTCCATCCGCCGGCTTCCCGCCCGCATTTCATGTACTCCCAGCAGTTCAACGATCCGCCCGCCTGCATCGCCGTACACCTCCCGGAATCTTCTTCCGCGGTTGGAGTATCGGCAGGAGGTCCGGAATTCTTCAGTTGCCGGAATCCCCCGAAAACGCGCGCTATCCCAGCAGCAACCCCGCCTTCTTCATCTCCCCGATCAGCGCCCGCATCGCCACTCCCCGGTGGCTGATCCGGTTCTTCACGTCGATCGTCAGCTCCGCCATCGTCTTGCCCAGGGATGTCACGAGAAAATGGGGATCGTATCCGAACCCTTCCCGGCCCCTGGCGTCCGGGACGATCTCCCCCTCCGCCGCTCCGCTCGCTTCCGCGACGATCCGGCCGGGCAACGCCGCGGCGGCGGAGCAGACGAACGCCGCCTTCCACGGACGCGGGTGCGTCGCCAGTTCGTGGAGAAGGTGGGCGTTGTTCTGCGCGTCCGACGCCCCCGGGCCGGCGTACCGGGCCGAGAGCACCCCCGGCTGCCCCCCCAGCGCCTCCACCGAGAGGCCGGAATCGTCGGCCACGCAGAGCACCTTGTAGGCGGTCGAGTAGTGAAGCGCCTTGATGCGCGCGTTGTCCCGGAACGTCCTCCCGTCCTCCCGGGGCTGTTCCACGTTGGGAAGGTCGACCAGCGTGATCACCTCCACGTTTTTCTGGAGGGCCAGCCCCATCAGGGCGCGGATCTCGACCACTTTCCCGCGATTCTTCGTGGCGATCAGCAGTCGCATCGGACTCATCGACTCCTTTCCGCCCACCGCCGCTGCGCCTTGAGGATCGTCTTTCCGGCCGTCGCGGCCGCGGCGAGCATCGCGTCGAGCTGCTCCCGCGAGAACGGCTCCCGCTCCGCGGTCCCCTGCACCTCGACGAGCCTCCCGTCGCCCGTCATCACGACGTTCATGTCCACTTCCGCGGCGGAGTCCTCGGAATAGTCGAGGTCCGCCAGGATCCGTCCGCCGACGATCCCGACGCTCACCGCCACCACGTGGTCGAGCACCGGGTTGCGTGCGACCGCCCCCGCCGCGACCAGCTTCCCGCACGCCTGCCAGAGGGCGATCCACGCGCCGTTGATCGACGCGGTCCGCGTTCCGCCGTCCGCCTGCAGCACGTCGCAGTCGATCGTGACGGTCCGCTCCCCCAGCGCCTCGAAGTCGACGACCGCCCGCAGCGCCCGGCCCACGAGCCGCTGGATCTCGTGCGTCCGTCCCTGCACCTTCCCGGTCCGCGCCTCCCGGGCGACCCGCGTGTTCGTGGCCCGCGGGAGCATGGAATACTCCGCCGTGACCCATCCTCTCCCCGATCCGCGCAAAAACGGCGGCACCCGGTCCTCGACTGTGGCGGCGCACAGCACGCGCGTATCCCCCATGGCGAGCAGGATCGACCCCTCCGCGTGCTTCTGCACGCCGGGGGTCGCGTGGATCGGCCGTATCTCTCCGGGACGGCGGCCGTCGGCGCGCTTCGCCTTCATGATCCCTCCTGCGCGCATTATATCCGGAAACGGGACCGCGAGAGGAAGGACGGGGGGTGGAGGCTACCGTGCGGAGGGCAGGGGATCCGTCCCGCGGGATTTGCCGTCGAGCACGCTGCGGATCCGCCCTGCGAGGGAAGCCGGGCTGTACGGCTTCGGGAGGAATTCGATCCCGGGCAACAGGACGAACGAATCGTGGATCTGGTCGGTGGAGTAGCCGCTGGTGAAAAGGGCCGGAAGCCCGGGGTGGATGCGGTGGATCGCATCGAGAACGTCCTTGCCGCCCATCCTCGGCATCATCACGTCGAGGATCGCCATGGAGATCTCCGGGTGATCCGTGGCGAGCTCCACCGCGGCCTCCCCGTCGGCCGCCGGGAGAACCGTGTATCCCTGTCCGCGGAGGTATCGCGCTGCGAGGTTGCGGATCGCCTCCTCGTCCTCCGCCAGCAGGATCGTCTCGTCCCCCCCCCGGACGACCGGAGTCGCACGTTCCCTCGACTCTTCCGGGGCCGCTTCCACCCCCGGGAAGAACATCCGGAACGTGGCCCCCTCGCCGGGGCTGCTTTCCAGGAAGATGAAGCCGCGGTTCTGCTTCACGATGCCGTATACCATCGACAGGCCGAGCCCGGTTCCCTTGTCCGGGGTCTTCGTCGTGAAGTACGGATCGAAGGCGCGTTCCCGCGTGACCTCGTCCATCCCGCAGCCGGTGTCCGTGACTTCCAGGGAGACGTACCGCCCCGACGGCATGAACGGGTTCCGGCGCAAAAAATCCTCCGACGGGGTCATCACCCCGGTCGACACGGTGAACCGCCCTCCCTTGGGCATCGCGTCCCTCGAGTTGAGGCACAGGTTCATCAACACCTGCTCCAGCTGCCCCCGGTCCGCGACGATGGACGGAATCCCCTCCGCCAATTGCGTGCGCACCTCGATCTGCTCGCCGGAAACCTTCCGGATCAGGCGCAGGAGATCGGCCACCACGGAGTTGAGGCTCAGCCGCACGGGTTCGATCACCTGCCGCCGGGCGAAGGCGAGGAGCTGCTTCGTGAGGGTGGAGGCGCGGTCGGCGCACCGGAGGATCTCGTCCAGGTCCCCCCGGACCTTCGCGTCCTCCGGGAGCCTCAGCCGGAGGAGCTCGGCGAACCCGATGATCCCCGTGAGGGCGTTGTTGAAGTCGTGGGCGATCCCGCCCGCCAGGGTTCCGACCGCCTCCATCCGCTGGGCCGTCTGGACCTGCTTCTCGAGGACGATCTCGCGGGTGATGTCGCGCTTCGCGATGACGTAATTGACGATCCTCCCCTCCGCGTCGCGCACGGGTGAGATCGACGTGTCTCCCGTCAGGAGGGTGCCGTCCTTCCGGCGGTTCGTCAGCCGACCCTTCCAGTACTCTCCCTCCTTCGCCTTCGACGTGATACCGAGGAAGAACCGGTCGTCCCGGTCCCCGCCGGTGAACATGCTCGGAGACTTCCCGATGACCTCGTCCTTCCGGTACCCCATGATCCTCTCGAACGCGGGATTGGCGTACCGGATGATCCAGTCGGGGTCCGTCACGATGACCGCGTCCGCCGCCTGTTCCACGGCGGTGGCGAGCCGCCGGAGCTCCTCCTCGGCCCGCTTCCGCTCGGTGATGTCCCGGACGATGCTGATGACCGATGTGACGTTCCCCCGGGCGTCCTTCATCGGGGAGGCGGTGACCTCGGCCTGCACGAGCCCCCGGTCGGTGATCGCCTCGGTTTCCGTGGTGTGGATCTTCCCGTCGGCGAAGGTCGCGGCGACCGGACAACCGATCCCTTCGCGGGACAGGCAACCGTGGAGGCTGTGGCACCGGCTCCCCTCCCGTTTCCCGATCATCTTGCTTAAGACCCCGTTCTGGTAGGTGATCACCAGGTCCGGGGTCTGGATGCTGATGCCGTCGCCGATCCCCGCGATGATCGCTTCGGACCGGGCGCGCTCCCGCTCTTCCCGCTCCAGCGCGGCGCGAAGGTCGGTCTCGACCTTCTTCTGGTCCATGATATCCAGGACCAGGCCGTCCACGTGGTCGAGTCGTCCGTCCTCCCTGTAGACCAGCTGCCGGCGGTCGGAGATCCACTGCGTCTCGCCGTCCTTCCGGATGATCCGGTACTCCATCCGCAGGACCGGATCCCTCCGCCGGACCGCGAACCGGATCGACTCGCGCACCCCCTCGAAGTCGTCCGGGTGGATGAGTCGACGCCACATGAAACCGGCGGCGGACGCCTCCTCCTGCGGATACCCGGTGATCCGCTCCACCTCCGCACCGACGAAGGACAGGGTCCAGTCCGGGTGCCCCCGGTACACCATCCCGGGGATGTTGTCCAACAGGGAAAGGAGGAGTCGCTGCAGCTCCTGTCCATCGAGACGCCTTGGCAGGACGCGGGACGCCGCATCCGGCCGGGCCGTGGCATCCGTCGGGTTTGCTGGGCCGTACTTCTCCGGAGACTTCAATCCGCCTCCCTGGCGCACGTCATCGAATGGCATTTCGGAAGAAATCCCGCGGAACTTCAATGGATTGTGGAATGGAACATCCGGGGAACGGCTTGCACGACCTCCCCCTGGAGCCGGCTCGCGGCCCCGGCGGATCCGATGTCCCCTCCCTCCCCCGGATCGACTTCTGCCGCCGGGGAGGATGTGGCTTACGCCGCGCTCTTCGAGATCGAGTGGACCTTCGCGGCGATCGCCTTGAGGACCTCTTCGCGCTCCTTCAACTCCTCGCGCAGCTTCCGGTTGTCCGTGCGGGCGATCTCCATCAACAGCTCGTTGATGGCCTTCTCCAGGGTTTCGCCCAGGACGAACTTCTCCGGACCGGTCAGCGAGATATCCATACTCCCACCTCCCCCCCGGGGCCATGATCCGCCCGACTTCGCTTCCCCCCTTGCATATTTATTATACCTCCCGGTCGCCGAGTCGACCCGGGGCGGGGTATCATCCAATGGGAGTTCGGAACCACGATCATCGGCCCGGGGAGGCGATGCGGATGCGATACAAACTGCTGGGCAACACGGGATTGCGGATTTCGGAGCTGTGCCTGGGGACGATGACATTCGGGGAGGAGTGGGGGTGGGGCTCCTCGAAGGAGGAAAGCCGCAAGGTATTCGAGGCGTTCGCGGATGCGGGAGGGAATTTCGTCGACACCGCGAACCTGTACACGAACGGGACCAGCGAGAAGTTCGTCGGGGATTTCCTGAAAGGGCGGCGGGAGCGGTTCGTTCTTGCCACGAAGTACACCCTGAACATGAGCCCGAACGACCCCAACGGCGGGGGGAACCACCGGAAGAACCTCGTCCAGTCTCTGGAGGCGAGCCTCCGGCGGCTCGACACGGAGTACATCGACCTGTACTGGGTACACGCGTGGGACGGGATGACGCCGGTCGAGGAGACGATGCGCGCGCTCGACGACGTCGTCCGGGCGGGGAAGGTCCTCTACGTGGGGATCTCGGACGCGCCGGCGTGGATCGTTTCGAGGGCGAACACGTTGGCGGCGCTGAAAGGGTGGTCGCCCTTCGCCGCCCTCCAGATCCAGTAC
This sequence comes from Deltaproteobacteria bacterium, assembly GCA_016234845.1. Lineage (NCBI taxonomy): Bacteria > Pseudomonadati > Myxococcota > Myxococcia > Deltaproteobacteria bacterium. The sequence continues at coordinate 7,973 of JACRNP010000125.1, forward strand.
AGTCTCGCCGACCGGACCCCGGAACGCGACCTGCTGCCGATGGCGAAGGCGATGGACATCGCGGTGACGCCGTGGGGGGTGCTCGGCGGCGGCGTCCTCTCCGGAAAGTACAAGACCACGAAGGATCGTCCCGCGGGGGCGCGGTACGCCAAGGACGAGCAGTGGGCGGAGGCGAACGTCACGGACCGCAGCGTGAGGATCGCCCGGGCCGCGCAGGACGTGGGAAAGGAGACCGGGCGCACGGCGTCGCAGGTCGCGCTGGCATGGGTGCGGCAGCAGTCGTACGGGGTGATCGTGCCGATCTTGGGGGCGAAGACGGTCGGCCAGCTCGCGGACAACCTCGGGTGCCTGGACCTCGCGCTCGGGCCGGATCAGTTGGCGAAGCTCGACGACGCAAGCCGGGTCGACATGGGGTTCCCGCACGACTTCCTGGTCCGGGCACGCCCGTACATCTTCGGGAAGACGTACCCCCTCATCGACCTTCACCGCCCGTAGCCGCGAACGGATTCGACGGGGGGATACGGACCGATTCCATCCGGATCCCCCCCTTGTCCGGCGGACCGCCGGGCCACGCCTCCTCGGTGATTCAGAAGAACAGGACCCCCACGGCCAGCAGCAGGACCAGGAACCCGCCGACGACCGCCTCCCGCATCCTCCCCGCCGATTCCGCCGTCATTTCACGGCGTCCGTCCCCGCCCTGGCGACCTGGGCGTCCTCCGACGACTTCCCGCCGCTCACTCCGATGGCGCCGATCACTTTACCGCCCGAGAGCAGCGGCAGGCCGCCCTCCCGCGGAAGGATGCCGGGGAAAGTCATGATCGCGGGCTGACCCGCGTTGAGGGCGTCTTCGAGCGCCTTGGTGGGACGTTTGAAAGCGGCCGCGGTGCGGGCCTTTCCGATCGCGATGTCGACGCTTCCGAACTGGGTGTCGTCGATGCGCTCGAAATACACCAGGTGTCCGCCGTCGTCGACGACGGCGACCGCCATCTTCCAGTTGTTCTTTTTCGCCTCGGCGACGGCCGCGGCCGCGGCCTTCCGGGCGTCCTCCAGGGAAATGCCCGGTTTCGGCACCGGCTCTCCCCGCCCCGTACCGGACAACAGCGCGGCAAGCAGCGCGGAACACAGGATAACCGCCGTTCGTTTCATCCACCCGTCCCCCTTTTCGTGATCTGGCGACCCGCAGGTTAAGGATGGCGGAACGGGGGCTTTCGTTGCCTGTCCGTCAGAAACGGATCCGCACCCGGTACGTCACTTTCTCCTCCTTGTCGGGGGCGACCGGGACCGGGAACACGGCGGTGCGGGAATCCTCCTTGTCGTAGGGGTGGGTGGTCTCCAGGATCTTCCAGTCGCCGGGGATCGGCTCCACCACGCGGACCGTGATCCCCTCCTTCTTGTGGTTCCGGAGGGAGATCTCGTACGTCGCCTCGTACGTGTTCCCGGATATCACCCTCCAATCCATCTGCTTCCGGTCCCCCACCACGTCGAACGCGTCTCCCAGCATCAGCCGCACCTTCTCGTCCTTCGGGGTGTGGTCGATCGAATTCTCCCCGACGAACTGCAGGGAGTCGTCTCGGTCGCGCTTGTACACCCGTACGACCCCCTTCGGGAGCGGCATCCCGAGTCTTGACGCCTTGTCGTTCCGGAACAGGAGGAACACCGGAACTTTCTGGTTCCGGACGATGTCGCCGGTGTGCCGGGCGCGATAGTAATGGTCCGCGCCGTGGAACACGTACTCCTTCTTCACGGGAACGTCATCCGCGGAAAGGAGCCCCACCTGCTTGGACTGGTTGTTCTTCACGTCGGTGGGACGCGACAGGGCGTAGAGGTGGTACTCGAAGAGTTCCGACTCCCGGAACTGCGGGGCCGCCTCCATCGCCATCACCGCCTTCGCCGCCGCCGGGTACCCCCGGCGCCCCAGGTCGTCCCGGACGCGGTTCACGTCCCCGGCCACCAGCTTGAGGCGCGCATCGCGGAACGTCGCCCCGCTCCGGTTGTCGAGCGTCACCCACCCCGACAGGCCGGCGCGTTCCTCGCTCGCGCCCAGCACCAGCACGTAGTCCGCGCGCCACGTCATCCCGTTGGTCAGGTAGAGCGCCTCCAGCTCTCGCCCGCCGCGGGTTTTCGCGCCGAGAAGCCACGAAAGGGTGGGGCGCGCGATCAGGTCCCGGGGAACCTCCGGGAAGATGTAGTTCCCGGGGACGCCGAAGGTGACCTCGTTGTCGATCATCAGGACCGGCTGGCCCTCGTTGTACGCGAGGACCTTCGCCTCCTTTTCGTCCTCGCGGTCGGTGTAGGGGCTGCGGTACCGGATCCGCACCGTCCTCCCGACGTACTTCTCCAGCAGCTTCGACGCGGAGAGGAGGTCGTACTCGTAGTTCTGCTCGAGCACCGATACCGCGTCGCCGTCCGTCACCGAGCGGACGGAGACGCTAGACGGGATCACCTGGGACGCCACGTCCATGAAGAGGAGGGTGCTCTCCCCCTCGCCGAGGGACACGCGGCGGCGGTCCTTCACCAGCCCCAGGCCCACGTTGTACACGGTGATCTCCGCGGAGGACCGGTCGGCTTCGGTGGAGGTCACCTTCCCGAACTTTCCTTCGGAGGATCCTTTCCCGGCCGCCCATGTCCCGCGGGCCGCCGCCAGCCCAAGGAGGAGCACCGCCGCCACCGCGCTCGCCGCCGCGACCCGTTTCCGCACCATTCCGCCCTCCTCCCCGGTTCCCGGAGTTTTTCGACTCCGCTTCTTACGGGGGATGGACCCGCGCCGCGGCGACCCGGTTCCATCCCGCGGGGGAAATCGCAGGCCGCACGTTCGACGCTATCGGGAGATCGGGGTCAGGGAATAGTACGGGACCCCGTACGTCGCGAACCGCCTTTCGCGGACCTGCCTCATGTACTCGATCTCGACGATGTACTCTCCGGACGTCCCGGGGAAACCGTCGTCGCGAAGGCCCGCGACGTTCACGGGGCCCCGGATCGCATATCCCGTCAGCCGGCCGACGGTCCTCTCCCCGTGTTTCACGCGGATTTCCATCCCGCTCATCGGCCAGTGCGTGGAGCCCATGGTGACCCTGAGCTCGATCGGCATCCCCGCCCGGAACTCGCGGGGCTCGGCCTGGAGACCGATCTCGAGCTGGCGCAAAGCGTGCTGGGCCGAGAGGATCCCCACGCTTGCGATCCGCGAGGAGACCTTGCCGGAGGCGTCCCTGGCCTTCAATGTGTAGTCGAGGGAGGACGCGCCGACCGGGTACGAAACCGGGCGGAAATCGTGGCTCCCGGTGGGCGGAAGAGGCGAGGCGACGACGGTTTCCCCCTGGTAGATGCCGACCATGGAAACGGGGGACCCGGCCACTCCCGGCTCCACCTGCCAGGAGAGCCGGAACGTCTCCCCCGGCACGAACCGCTCCGGGCCGGCGAACGACACGATCCTCGGTCCTTGGGGGATCGGCACCCCCGGCGTGACCGGCGCGCCGGCAGCGGGCACCCTCGGGGCGGGAGGCGGCCCCGCCGCCGGCGACCCCTTCGGGACGACGGGCTTCACCGGCTCCGCGGCGAACACCGCGAACGCCAGGAACAAGACCATGTAACCGGACAGCACCGCGATCCCGGATTTGCTTCGGAAGTTCCTCATATCCCACCTCCCTGTGGTATGCCTGGAACGCCGGCGGACCAACGGTTCCATCCTCGCCGAACGCGGTCCCCGATTCAAGGATCGATATCCGTGGATGACCCGACGCGGAGCGGACGCCGGCGAACCGCCCGGCGGATTCCGTGGAAAAGGAACCCCCGCGTCGCCGTGAGGCGATGCGGGGGCCGTTCGTTTGCGGCGACGGTCCGCCGGACGTCAGAAGACGAACTCCGCCGGGGCGCTCGCCCCTACCTGGTTCTCGTGCCCGTCGTACCCCTTCACCCTCCAGAAATATTTCCTCCCCGGGGTGAACACTCCATCCATCCCCTCCGACGGGATCGCGTACCGGTTCTCCTTCGCGAACGCGGAAAAGAGAGGCTTCCCGTCCGGCGTCTCGCTGAACTCGACGAGGAAAAGGTCGATCCCCCGCGGCCGGTCCCACGCGAACGAGCGGGTCCCCTTCCCCGCCTCGGCGGGAGGAGCGGGAGGGATCCCGATCTTCACCATCCGGACCGCCTCCTCCGACGGCGTGACGAAGTAGAGCGCCTGCGGCAGGCCGACCGGGAAGGGGGGATTCACGATCACGAACCGGACCACGTGGGTTCCCGTGTCGAAGGTGGGAAGGTCCGGCGCATCCGGCGTCGAGAGGGTGACCCCGGTCCCGAACGAGAGGGACCGGTTCACGTCGAGGATCCTGCGGCCGTCGACTTCCCAGTAGCCGGAAAGCAGCCCGGACCCGACGAACCGGATGTCGGCATGCGCCTTCAAACCCCGGCGGTTCCGCGGGACGGTGGTCTCTCCCCGCCGGTTGTCGAAGTAGAGTTCGACCCGCTTGATGGAGAACGAGGCGGCCGCCTCGGAGGTGACGGACACGCGAACGGAGGACGCTTCCGTGATTCTCTGGTTCGGGGGGGCGAGGTCGGTGAAGGTCCTGTCGAACGTGAACGAGACCGCTCCCTGCCGGCGCGCCGCGTCGAGCACCGACGAGGGGATGGTCAGCGTCTCGGTGACGGCCCCGGAACCGCCCTGGACGGCCGCGGTGACCGTCGTCGACACGGGGATGACGACCCCTCTTCCGAGGCGGAACTCCCCGAGAGTGGAGGTCATCGGCCCGCTGTAAGGCACCGCCGCCAGGACAAGCCCGGAAAACCGGTAGGCGATCGTCACCGTCGTCGTCTGGTTCTCGGGAGCGGCCAGCTGCGGCGGCGAAACGGTGAGGGCGGCCGACGCGGTCCCGGCCGGGAGGAACCCGATGACCAGCGCCGCCAGGGCGGCCGCCGCCACGTACGACGCTCTTGCGATGGCTTTCATGGGATCCTCCTTCAGAACACGACCGGAATCTGCGCGGCGACGGTCAGGAACAGCGTCCATTCGTCCCGGTCCGAAGCCGGCGCGATGCGGTCCTTCACGTGGTTGTACGTCCCGCGGAACGCCACCGACGGCCGGAAGAGCTCCCGGAACAGCGGGTCGAAGGCGTACCCGATCCGGAAATTCCCGGTGAACGTCCCGCTGTCCTGCGCGTTGTCCGTCCTTTTTGCCGTGAAGTAGCTGCTCCCGATCTCCCCGGTGATCTTGTTCCGATACATCTGGGTGCGGCCGTCCAGTCCGAGAGTGACGGTGTCGGTACGGACATCCGCGGCCGTCGCCTCGCTGTACGCTGCCGAAGGAGTGACGGACGACGCCCCGAACAGGAACATCGGCGCCAGCCGGACGTTCCAGGTGTCGGAATCGGAATTGAGGATGCTTTTGTCGTCGGTCTTCGAGTACGAACCGGACAGCGACGTGTTCACGAAACCGGTGACGTACGATACCTGCGCGGTGACCGTGCCGGTGTCCCGGTTCAGCGCGTTGTTGTCCGACGCCGGGGCGTCCTCGCTTCGCTGGCCGTCCCACGCAAGGGTGACCGACATCGGCAGCGCCTGCCACCGGGTCAACCCGTACGTCAGGTCCCCGTGCCAAAGGACGTTGACCGGAAACGCCTCGTCCCCCCGGACGTTGTCGTTGTACCGGGAGACGGAGGCGGAGAGCGTCTGCTTCCCGAAATTCGCGCCGCCCGACAGCCTCCCGCCTTCGCGGTTCCTCGCCAGCCCGGGATTCCCGACCACTTCGTAGTCCCGTCCGACGTATTCGAACAGCGCCTCGTAGGTGTAGATCGACGAGGCGCCGAACCCGCGGACGCGGAAGGCGTGGTCGTTGTTCGAGAGGACGTTGTCCTGCGCGCCCTGCCGGAACCGGGAGAAGTCGGCCTCGACGTCGGTCTGGAATCTGCCGGCGAAGAAGTTCGACGTCCACAGGATGCCGACGACGTCGCCGCCCCTTTCCCCGCCGCTCGTCGTCGACACGTTGAACCCCCCGGGGATCTCCCCTCCGTCCACATAGACGCCCCGGAGCTCCATTTTATTCCCGAAGAGCCGCACCGCTCCCGAACCGCCGCGGATGTGCCGGTCCAGGCCGCCGGAGAGCGAGAGACCGCCCCGGGTCCCGTACACCGCGTCGCTGCGCACGGAGAAACCGCGCAGCGAAAACATCCCGGCGTCCGCCTCGAGCGTCGCCCCCCGCCGGGCGAGGGACGAGAGCGTGTAGGGCGTCTCGTTCACCAGCACGTCCCCGACCGCCGCCTCCACCTTCACGGGCTGCCGGTCGTACCCCGCGCGGAAGGTGTAGTTGACGATGTCCGCGCCCTCCCTCTCGGGGTGGGGGATCGGAAGGCTCTGGTCCTTGTAGCGCGCCGTCCCGTCGAGGGACGCCTTCCACGGGCCGCTGCGGACGAGGGAGGAGCTGACGAGGTTCGCCTCCTCGCGCGCGTTGCTGACGACGTTGTCCTGGGATGTCGGTTTGTGCAGCGCGACCTCGTACGTGCCGGTGAGGTCGTTGCGGCTCACGGCCTCGTCGATCGATTCGTAATGCTTCGACCGGAAGGAGGACTGGAACATGAGCGGGGCCCCGGAGCCGTCCCGTGCGGACACCGACACCTGGTGCGCGCCGGGAGGCAGCGGCAGCGGCGGGGTCACCTCGAACCCGGCCGGGGTGCGGACCGACAGGGCGGTGTAATCGATCCCGTCCACGAAGATGGCGACGCTCGCCGGGTCGACCGGGCGGTGGAAGAGTCCCTTGATGACCGGTTTCCGTCCGATCGCGACTCCGTTCTCCGCGGGAGCGAGCATCGACGCCCACGCCCCCGACGGTTCTCCCGCGCCTCCCGAGTCCTGACCCCGGGCGAAACCGGCCATGGACGTCGTCAATAACGCCGCGAGCCAGAAAATCCGAGTGAAACGCCCCCTCATTGCACGCCCTCCCCTTGCGACGAGCGATCGTGCGATTCCGCCGGTTACGGCTTGAAACCGTCCCGCCGTAATAATACAGTGTTTTAATTACCGCGCAAACCAGCTCTCGTCCCGTGGCGATGCGACCGTTACCGCCGGAAGGAGGCCCGTCATGAAGGGGAAGGTGAATCCGGATCGCCGGACCGTGTTTTCGCGGCCCGTCGGTTTTCCGCTCCTGCTGTTCCTTGCGCTGGCGCTGATCCCGACATCCCGCGCGGACGCGGGTTCGTGCAGCCAGGTCCAGTTGAAGGACGCCTCGGGCGTCATCGGCATGTCCCACGGGTACACGTTCAGCGCGGTTTGCTCGTGGAGCTATACGGAGAGCAAGAGTTCCTTCTCGCTCAGCGGATTCCAATCGACATCCACGAACTACGGAATCGACATGGACGTCGTCGGCAAGGGGAAATGGGACAGGAATTCCGGCAAGGCGCAGGAGGCCGTGAACGTCACCGGGTACGGCGCCGTCAAGGGGCCGTCGGGGAGTTTCACCGGCAAGCGGGTCGCCACGGGGATCTGCAACCAGGATCCGTTTCTCAAGGATCCCCCGGGAGCGGCCGCGGTGTGCCACGACATGAATGTCCAGTACGAAGGGACAAGCGGACCGATCTTCAACGTGTTGATATCTCCGAAGCAGTTCCTGCTGGCGAAGAAGATCTCCCTGGTGGAAGCGCAGGCACTGTCGGGAAAGAAGTCTTCAAGCGCTCCCCCTCCCCCCCCGCCTCCGAAGCCGCAACCGAAGAAGGAACCGCTGAAAGCGGTAGATTCCATGGGCGCTCCGAACGGTATGAAGGCTTCGCAGGGCCCCGTGGCCGCGATCGCGAAACCGAACCTCGCCGTCGTGGGTCACCAGGCGACCGTCGAGCCGAATTGCCAATCGCCGAAGCCGGCGATGACGGTGAGGCTGACCATCCGGAACACCGGCGGACCGTTGCCCGCGAACAAGGGCGGCGTATACGTGAAGGAGTTCGGCGGGGCGAACCTGGGCAGCGGCGGGGTCTCCCTGCCGTCGATGGGCCCGGGCGAGCAGCGGACGGTCGACCTCCCCGTCATCACCTTGCAGCCGTACTCATCGCTTGCGGGCATGCATTCGCTGCAGGTGGTCTTCACCCCGCAGGTCGAAGGAGGGAAGCCGGTCTTCGGCCACCCATCCCCCCCGTTCACGGTGACCGCGTCGTTTCCGGCGGACCATTGCAAACCGAAGTCCCGGGGAAGATAGGAACGGAGATCGGGATGGAACGCAGGACGAAACGGGAGGGTGCGATGGGAAGAGCATGCGGAACCGGTATCCGGACGGGAACGGGGATCGCGGCCTGGATTTCTCCGGCATTGTGCCTCGGGATGCTTCTTCTCCCGGTGCTCTCGACCGCCGCCCCCCCTGCGGGTGCCGTAAGCGTACCGCCGCCGGGGGGACAGATACCCCAGGGCTCGGGAAAATCGGGCGGCTCCTCGGGCGCCGCATCGGGAACGGAGGGAGTCCGGAAGGTTCCACCGCCTACCGGGCAATCGCCGAAGGGGGCGGGACCGGCGCCGGCGGGCGCTCCGCTTGCCGTATCTCCCGCAGTGACGGGGAAACCGGCGACGATCCTGCTCAACCCCGCGGTCCTGGGCGGGATCACCCAGGCGCTCCTCAACACGGACACCAAGCCCGCCGCCGCGGAGCTCGAGGCCGCGCTGAAGGAAACGGCATCGCGCCTCCACGCGGTTCAGCAGGATCTGTGGTATTACCAGGAGCACGCGACGAAATGTTCGAAGAAAACCTACACGACCGAGGACCAGAAGACGGCGGGATGCGCGGGGACCGACACCCTGAACCAGTGCTCGGTCAAGCTGTTCCAGTACTGCTTCAGCCACAACCAGAACAGCCCGACGCGGGATTTCCCGAAGACCCGGCAGAAGATGTTCGAGGCGTCGGACCGCCTCGACAAGGCGTTGAAGGAATACCGCTCCAGGCTGAAACTGATACCCGAGATCCCGGCGTCGAAGTAACATCGTACGGTGCGCGTGCATCGCATGGATCCGGACCGGAAAACCACTGGGGGGATGACGATGAAACGGACGCACGTCTTCATGGGAACCGCATTACTGTGCCTGGTCGCGCTTTGCTTCGGGGCGGGAGTCCGCGCCGCCGGGAGCGAGGAGAAGGCGTACCCCGCCCGGCAGATCAACTACCTGGTCTGCTTCGACCCGGGAGGGCAGTCCGACCGCGAGGCGCGCCGGCAGCAGCCTCTGCTGGAGAAGTACCTCGGCCAGAAGGTCATCATCGATTACAAGATCGGCGGGGGCGGCGCGCTCGGCTGGAGGGAGCTCACCCGGGCCAAGCCCGACGGGTACACGATCGCGGGGTTCAACATCCCCCACGTGATCCTCCAGCCGCTGCAGCAGGACGTCGGCTACAAGACGGAGCAGATCGTCCCCGTCTTCATCTTCCACAAGACGCCGCTGGCGCTGGCGGTGCTCGCCACCAGCCCGTACAAGACCATCCAGGAGCTGATCGACCACGCGAAGAAGAACCCCGGCGCCGTGACGGTCGGCGGCTCCGGCTCCTTCTCCGGCTACCACATGGCGACGCTTCGATTCGAGAAGCTGATCGGCGCCAAGCTCACCTACGTCCCCTTCACCGGGGCGGCGCCGCAGATGACGAATTTCCTCGGAGGCCACGTGGTGGCCGTCTTCGGAGCCTCGGATGACCTGACCCGGTACAAGGACAAGGTCCGCGTTCTCGGGTTCGCCACCGAGAAGCGGTTCCCCGGGTTCCCCGACTCCCCCACGCTGAAGGAGCAGGGGTTCGACATGGTGGAGGGGGTCGACCGCGGCATCGCCGTCCCGCCCAACACGCCGCCCGCCGTGATCAAGAAGCTGGAATCGGCGTTCCTGGACATCGCGAAGCGGCCGGAATTCCAGGAGGAGCAGCGCAAGGGCGGCTTCGTCCCGCTGGCCATGGGCCACGAGGAAGTGAAGGCGTACATGAAGAAGATGACGGCCCTGTACACCGAGCTTGCGAAGGGGCTCAAGAAGTAGTTGCGCAGCCAGAGGAAGGGCGACATCGTCGCGGGAGGGGTGATCGCCCTTCTCGGGGCGGTGGTGATCCTGGCGGCATCGCAGATCCGGGGCGACGTGGAGGAGCGGCTGCCGCCCCGCACGCTCCCCTACGTCGTCGGCTTCCTGACGCTCGCCGGAGGGTTGGCCCTCGCCGTGAAGTCGTACCGGTACCGCGGCGAGGACCCGCGGGTCGATTGGCCGGATTCGGCCGGGTGGGTCCGGATCGGCGTGCACCTTCTGCTCCTCGCCCTCTTCGCCGCGCTCATGGACCCGCTCGGGATGCCGATCGCGACAGCCCTGTACGTCGCCGTCGCGATCGGGTACATGGACCGGAAACGGGTCGCCGCGGCGCTGCTCACCGGCGCGGTCTCCGCCCTGGTCGTGTATTTCCTGTTCATCAAGCTCCTCGGCCTGACGTTCCCCCTGGGCCCTCTGGCGCGGTAGGGGGAATCCGTGCTCTTCTCGTGGGACCTGCTGCTGGCCGGCTTCGCCGACGCGCTCAGCTGGTCGAACCTCCTCTGGGCGCTGGTCGGCTGCCTCGTCGGCACGCTGATCGGCGTCCTTCCGGGGATCGGCCCCTCCGCGGGCATCGCCATCCTCCTCCCCATGACGACGATGATCCCCCCGACGTCGGGGATCATCATGATGGCGGCGATCTATTACGGCGCGATGTACGGCGGCTCCACGACCGCGATCGTCGTGAACATACCCGGCGAGGCGTCTTCCGTCCCGACGGCCATCGACGGGTACGAGATGGCCAAGCAGGGGCGCGCGGGCGCCGCCCTGGGGATTTCCGCCATCTCCTCGTTCGTGGCGGGAACCCTCGGGCTGGTGGGGCTCACCTTCTTCGCCCCCCTGCTCGCCAACGTCGCGCTCGCCTTCGGCCCGCCGGAATATTTCGCCCTGATGTTCATGGGCTTGAGCCTCGTCATCAGCCTTTCGGGGCGCGCCCTCCTGAAAGGGATGATCGCGACGTCCATCGGCCTGCTGGCGTCCCTCATCGGCCAGAACCCCCTGACGGGCGCCTCCCGCCTGACGTTCGGGGTGGTCGACCTCATGGCCGGGGTCAGCTTCATCAGCGTCATCATCGGGCTGTTCGCGGTGAGCGAGGTGATGATCAACGCCGAACGGGCGGCGGCCCACATCTACGGGACGAAGATCCACGGGTGGATGCCGACGTGGGCGGAGATCCGCCGATGCGCGGGGGCGATGGTCCGGTCGTCCGGGATCGGATTTTTCCTGGGGCTCCTGCCCGGGTGCGCTCCCGCCGTGACGACCTTCATCGCGTACGACGTCGAGAAGAGGGTCTCGAAAACCCCGGAACGGTTCGGGAAGGGGGCGATCGAGGGGGTCGCCGCGCCGGAAGGGGCGAACAACGCCACGTCGAGCGGCGGCTTCGTCCCGCTCTTCGCCTTCGGGCTGCCGACCGGCCCCGCGCTCGCGGTTCTGCTGGGCGGCTTGATGATGTACGGTCTTCAGCCGGGGCCGATGCTCTTCCAGACGAACCCGAAGTTCGTCTGGGCGGTCATCGCCAGCATGTACATCGGGAACGTGATCCTCCTGATCCTGAACCTTCCGCTCGTCGGGTTCTGGGCGCGGATCGCACTCATCCCGTTCCCGGTGCTCGGCCCCCTCATCATCCTCTGCTCCGTGATCGGGGCGTACAGCATCCGGTTCATGCTGTTCGACGTATGGGTCGCGCTCCTGTTCGGGGGGATCGGCTACCTGATGCGGAAGCTGCGCTTCCCCATCGCGCCGCTGGTGCTCGCCAGCGTCCTCGCGCAGATGCTGGAGACGTCCCTCCAGCAGTCGCTGCTGATCTCCCAGGGCTCCTGGCTCATCTTCCTCAACCGCCCCATCGCGGGCTTCTTCATGGCCCTCGCCTTCCTGTCCATCGGAAGGGGGATCTGGCTCCAGCTCCGTTCCCACGCCCCCGAGATCGCCATCGACGACGCGGACGAGTAGCCGGAGGCCGCGTGGAGGAGCGATTCAACCTGCAATCGGCCAACTGGATTTCCTTCGTCCTGGACCGGCGAAACCGGATCCCCGACATCGCGGACCCGAACCTCGTGAGGGAGACGCTGCTCGTGTTCCTCGGAAACCTCGTCGACGGGCTGTATCTCGACCCCGAATCGAACGCGAAGGTCGTCCAGCGCTCGGTGCGCATGAGAGATGCGGTCCGTGCAAGCCCACGTCACAGATACGACGATGTCGTCGCCGAACTGCGCGACATCTTTTCCATGCGGGAGTGGACGGCGGTTCTCATCCCATCCGGATTCCGGGAATCCGATCCCGTCGACCGGCTCCTGACATCGAAAAGTTTCCTGTCGAGACTGTCCCGCGGCATGAAGACCAGCCCGCATCTCATCCTTCACCTGAACGAGGCTCCCCGGAGGGATTTCGCCATTACGGACGTGTACCCTCCCTTCCATTCCGCCCTGTCGAAATCCACCCGGTGGCCGGGGATCCTGCTCTGGAGCAGACGCGACGACTCCCTGTTTCTCCCCCTGCCCGCGGACAACGCCGAGGAGGCCGTCCGCTGGATATTCTCCAGGGTCGATGACCTCGGAACGACGCCGGGGCATCTGCTGGCGCAACGCTACCGGAACGCCTTCCCGGCCTGCAGGATCCACCCGGATTCCCGGCTGACGCTGCTGCACATGAGCGACACCCATATCGGGTCCAGGCAATCCATCGAGCGGATCGTACGGGTGAAGGACCTCCTGACGGATTACGTGAACGGAAACCGGGCCGATTCGTCCATGGCGTTCCTGTTGAGCGGGGACATCCTGCAGACGCCGGGAGAAGGCAACGTGATCTGCGCGAACGACTTCCATGATTTCCTGAAGGATCTGCACCCTCGCGGCCGGGACCCGATCTTCGTCCTCGGAAATCACGATGTGCGAAGGAAGGGGGTTCTGCGGAACCGGTCCGCCGCCGCTTCCCCGGTTCCCGCGTTCGACACCCGCGTCGAATGGATTCCGGACCATCCTGTCGGGATTCTCTGCTGGAATTCCGCCGCCGGCGGGAGGATGGCGCGGGGAAAAATCACCCCGGAGCAGTACAGGACCATCGCGGATCGGTTGAATCGTCTCCCCGACGGGATCACCCACCCCGTGCTGATCTCCCTGCTGCACCACCACCCCCTGAAGCTCCGCCGGATCGATCCCGAGATGCGCAGGTTCCACATGAAGACCCTCGGCGCGTCGCTGCGCAAGTACCTCGGTTTCGCCTATGAGCACCTGGACGGTTTGTCGGATGCGCAGGAATTCGTCCGCTTCTGCGACTCCCACGGCGTGAAGGCGATCCTTCACGGACACAAACACATACCCATCGCGGGGGAAATACCCGAAGATCTGCTGGCGAACCCGCCGATCCGCATTTTCGGATCCGGAAGTTCCGTCGGGAAAAACACGTACCTCTACAGGAAACTGTTCGACGTGGACTACGAGATCGCCTGGAACGAGGTCGTTCTCGACTTCCGGACGAACCTCCTGTCGGGAAGACTGATGGCGGAAACGCACTTTGACAGGGGGCTCGCGACGATGAAAACCCGTCACGGTTTCGTTTCCCGATCCGCCATCGGCCGATGACCCGGGCGGCGGGTGGAATATTGCTGGTAGTACTCCGGCCACCCGAGCAGCCAGAACAGCCCCAAGACCGCCGTGACAACGACCCCCAACCGGATGTGACTTCGAAGGCTCACCGTAACCTCAGCTTCGCGGTTCGATCCGCGACCGGTGGTCAGGCCGTTCCATTCCGGACTTCCGTTCGCTGATCCGGATCTTTGCCGTATCCCCCGGCCGCCCAACCTGGTGCGGGCGATCCGGCGTAAGCACGTGCCAACGGTCGCGGGCTACCGGTCCAGAACGCTCAGCTCGAACACGACCCGTCCCCACCCGCCGCACCGGATTCCCACGTCGAGGCAGGCGGATCGGCGGAACCGCATCCCGTTGGGGTCGACGCCGGCCAGGAACAGCTCGTTCGCCGCGTAAACCAGCGGAGCGGCGGCGTGGACGGCGTACACGCACACCTTGTCCGGGGACTTTTTCGTCAGGAGGTTCCCGGCGCCGTCGAAGACAAGCCTGTCTCCGACCTTGTGCCCGCTGTTGCACCCGTGGGAATCCACGACTTCCAGGACGATGGTCTTCCCGGCCAGGGCCGGGGCTTTCGAAAGGACATCGTCGTTCCGCGGATTCTCCCGAAACATCTTCATCTCCTCGTCCGAATACCCGAGACGGGACTGCATGACCTTCCACTTGATCGCGTCCCACGCCTTTTCCTTGATGCCCATGTCATCCTCCAAAAGGATTTCTTCCTTCGCCTCTTTCCCGGCGGTTACCCGGATCCCCCATTCATATCCCTGCGGAGCGGGGAATCCCCCATCACGGCGTCGAGGATCTCCTCCCACGAGATGAGGCCGGCGTACCGTCCGTTCCGGAGGACCGGGAGCACCGCGGACGAGTGGATCCGCATGATCTCCGAGGCTTCGCGCACCGTCAGATCGTCGGAAATCGTGACGGGAGGAGCCGTGACGACGGCTCCGACCGTCACGCGGTCGAGCAGTCCGGCGATTTCGTGCCGGGAGAGCAGCGTGGCTTGCGACGGGGTCATCTTCAGGAGATCCTTCTCCCGCACCAGCCCGAGAAAGCGTTCCCCTTCGCACACCGGCAGCGCTGAATACCCGTGTCCGCGGACGAGGCGCAGGGCGTCCTGGATCCTTGTCCTGGGGGAAAGGACCGGCGCACGCGAATCGAGGTAATCCGAAACGCGTTTTTCGGATACGTCGGCTTCCATGGCTTCTCCTCCTGCGCGCCTCCCGGCGGACAGCGGCGTCGGGTAGGTTTCGACTTAACGGATCCGGATCTCCTGCAGGTTTTTCCACGTCGATTCCGAATACCAGATCTTCACGAACTCCCGGATGGAGGCGGCCTCGCGGCGGCGCATCTCGTCCGCCACGAGACCCCGCAGCAGCTCCTTGACGCTTCGGAACGCCGATGGGTCCTTCCCGCCGAGCTCGCGGGCCGCGGCCACGGCATTCCCGTTCAGCACTTCCCCGGGACAGACGACATCCACCAGCCCCAGACGAAGCGCCTCCTCCGGAAGGTACATGGCGCCCGAGTAGAGAACCTCTTCCGCGTTCCGGTTCCCGACGGCGAAACGCAGCATCTCGACGCTCCCGGCGAACACCGACGACCCGAAGCCGATTTCGTTCAGCGCCACCTTCCCCGTTCCCGCGGCCATGATCCTGCGGTCGCAGGCCAACGCCAGCATCAGGCCGCCGGCCACCGAATGGCCGTTCAGGGCGGCGACCACCGGCTTTGGATATGTGAACAGGTACGTGTAGAGATCCGTGAACTTCGTCAGGAAGCGGGCGAAGTCGGGCTTGGAGTACCCGAGGAACCCCGGGATGTCGAACCCGAAGGAGAAGAACTTCCCCTCGCCCGTGAAGACCACCGCACGCACACTCTCGTCCGGCTCCAGCTCCCGGAACCGCGCTCCCAGTTCTTCGACCGTCGGTTCGTCGAGCGCGTTCACCTTTCCGCGGCCGAGAACGACCGAGGCCACCCCTTCCTCGATGCAAACGGTTACGTGCGGCACGCCGCCTACCGTCCGGGGATGATCAGCGCGCGGGCCCGCTCCAGGACCGTTTCGGGGAACGGACACGATTTCCTCTTCGAGGTGTCCATGTGCACCCCGGTCATCTCCGCGGTCGCGGCGACCTCCCCCGTCTCGTCGTTCCGCATCTCGTGGAGGAACCGGACGGTCTTCTCCCGGATTTCCAGGATCCCGGACCGGATCGTCACGATGTCGCCGGGCCGGAGCTCGCGCTTGTAGGCGATGTTCTGCTGGACCGCGGCCATCCCGCGCCCGTTCTCCCGGAGGAAGGACGGCGTGAGGCCGAACGTCGCGAAGAACTGCCACGTCGCCTCGTCGAACTTTCCCACGTACCACATGACGTTCATGTGCCCGATGTGGTCGCACTGCCAGGGGTAGACGGCCCCCCGATAGGTCACCGGAAGATCGGCCATGCCCGCACCTCCTTGGAAGACGTCATTTCGCGAAAAATTTCCTGAGCCTCTCACCGACCTCGCGGAAATCCCCGACGCTCGAATACCCGTTGACGGTCTCCAGCCGGAGCGCGTCGTCCAGCGGGCGGCCGATGACCTCGAGGATCGTCTCCTTGGCGGATCGGATCGCCTGCTGCCCATTGGCGAGGATCATCCTCGCCCACCCTTCCGCCGTCGGCAGCAACTCCTCGTGCGGCACGACCCGGTTGACCAGCCCCAGCCGGAACGCCTCCTCCGCGCCGACCTCCCGGCCGGTCAGGGTCAGGTCCAGGGCCGTTCCCACTCCCGCGATGGCGACCAGCCGGACGATCCCCCCGTCGCCCTGGTGGATCCCCTGCCGGACCTCGAACACACCGAATTTCGCCTTCTCCGAAGCGATGCGGATGTCGCACGCCAGCGCCAGCTCGAATCCTCCCCCGATCGCGAACCCGTTCACGGCCGCGATGATCGGCTTCCCGATCCGGTGCTGCCCCCGGGTGATTCCGCCCCCGATCCCCCTCGCCGCGTTCCTCCGCGCGTCGAGCATCGTGGCGTGCTCCCACTTCGGGATGAACGTCTTCAGGTCGGCCCCCGCGCAGAACGCCTTCCCCGCGCCGGTGAGGATCGCCACGTCGACCGAATCGTCCGCGGCGAAATCGGCCCAGACCTCCCAGAGCGAGGCGTTCAGCCCGTCGTCCAGGGCGTTCATCGCCTCCGGTCGGTCCATGGTGACGTACCCGATCCGGTCCCGCTTCTCGTAGATGACGTTTCCCATCTCCCCCCTCCTCAGGCGATCGCTTCGCGCCCCACGGGGCACACGTTCATGCAGGCAAAGCAGAAATATTGCGGACCGATGTGGCCGGCCTGGTACAGCCTCCAGAAGTGCGGGTCCCGCACCATCGCTTTCCGCTCCGCGGCGGATGCCTCGCCGTACCTGCCCCAGAACCGGACCGCGCCGTTCAACCCGTACGGCATGTTGGTCTTGACGCACTTCATCACGTCGGTCCGGCCCGCTTCGTCCAGCGCCTTCCCCGGGCACCCTCGCGTGCACAGCCCGCACGCCGTGCACGGATTCTCCGCGACGGGAGGATCCGATGCGATCTCCAGATCGGTGAGGAGCGCCGTGAAGACGACGCGACAACCGAAACGGGGGTGAACGACGAGGTTGTTGCTCCCGAACGCCCCCAGGCCGGCCGCGACCGCGGCGTGGCGCAGCGATACCTGTCCGACCGCCCCCTTCGTCTCCTCGCTCTGCGCCATGGGGTACGAGACGGGGACGGTCATGGTGCGGGCCCCGAACCGCCTCTCCAGGCGGCGGGCCACCTTGTAGTTGCACGACCGCGAGAATTCCATCAGGTCCATCCGTCCGTTCATCGCGATGTGGAGATCCGGGCTGTCGCAGCTGTCGAGCTCCTTGTAGGCGAGCACGACGATCGACCTCGCACCGGGGAAAACCGTCTCCAGGGGGGGAGACAGGGGGCTCCGGTAGTCCGATGCGGCGGCGAATCCCACATCGTCGATCTCCAGCTCTTCCGCGAACCGGCGAATCCGTTCCTTCATCCGTACGCACCTCCCTCGCGATGTCCGGTCCGGCGACGAACGCTCAAGTTTCCGACCGGTCGGTATCTGACAGGGTATGCGCGGCGACCCGCGGGACGCCGCGGCATCCTTCCCTACGCTCTCAGCATCCGGATGTGGGCGGCGAGCTGGCGCTCGATCGCCCGCGGGAACCGCGTGTTCCGGGTCGCCACGTACAGCGCCGCAGCGCCGTTGATGGAGGTGACGATGAAATCGGCGACTTCCCGGATCTTCACGTCGTCCCTGAGCTTCCCCCCCGCCTTCGCCTCTTCCAGCCAGGAGGCCAGCAGGTCCGAGAACTGCATGAACCCCTTGACGATCCGGCCGCTCATCTCCGGAGACTGGCCGGACAGCTCGACGAGGCTGTTGAAGAAGAAGCAGCCGCCCTCGAACACGTTCCCGCAGCAGTAGTCGCGAAGGTCGTTCTGGATCGTCTTCGCGATTCGATCCAGCGGGTCGGGGATCTTCCGCACCCCCTTGAAGACGATCCCCCGCCAGATCTCGACCGCCCGTTCGTACGCGGCGTACCAGAGCGCCTCCTTGCTGTCGAAGTGGGCGTACAGCCCCCCCTTCGTGAGCCCCGTCGCCGCCATGATGTCGCTGATCGAGGTGTTGTAGAACCCCTTCACCGAGAAGATCTGCAGCGACTTCTCGATGACGTTGCTGCGGGTCTCCTTCCCGTCTTTCCGCATCAGACGAAATCCCCCCCGAGGTACGGCTTCACGGCCTCCTTCAGCCTGTCCCGCCGGCGAAGGAACTCGTCCCGCTGCTCCACCAGCCACCTCCCGTGCGCCGCCATGTCCTCCTTCGTCCTCCAGGAGTGGGCCGGGGGGCCGATCGACGCGCGGATTCCGCCGGCGCCGACGGACAACGTCCCGGTGCCTCCGCAGGAGAGGCAGTACACGCCGTCCACCCCGCGGAACTCGAAGTACGTCCCTTTGCATTCCGGGCACGAGATCCCCCCGGGGACATACTCCCCCGGAGAAACGAGGGCGGCGGCCAGCCGGCGCGCGGCGCCGCGGCACTCCTCGAGGACCACCGCGTCCCCCGGATACGTGGCGCGCACGACGGCCCTCCCCTTCAGCGACATCCCCAGCTGGCGGATGAAATTCTCGAGCCCCAGCAGCGCGGACCCTTCCCCGTCCTGGACGCCCGCGGCGGCGACGGCAACGGCCGGCTTCCCGTACAGCGCGTCCACGTGCCGGTACGCCTGGAGGCCGCGGTCGAGAAACCGCTGCACGGAGGAGTGGGTCCCCCGCAGGTACGCCGGGGCGGCGACGATCACGGCGTCCGCCGCCATGATCGCGCGGAGCACCCCGGCGAAGTCGTCCTGGTGGGGGCAATCTCCCGTGAGGCACCGGTAGCACGCCCTGCATGGCCGGATGTCCTTTTCGACGAGCCGCACCATCGAGAGCTTCGGCGATCCGGGGAGCGCGGCGGCGATCTCCTTCACCATCAGCTCGCAGTTCCCCATCTTCCGGGGGGAACCGACGATCCCGAGCACATTGTTCGTGTCTGCCACCGACGCACCTGTCGCCCTTTAGGATACCGACCGGTCTTATTTTATTGAACACGCCGAATCGCTGTCAAGTCGAACTTGTCAGCCGCCGTCCCTTTTCAGGATGACATCCACCATGCTCCTCTTTTCCTGGTTGAACAGCTTCCGGATCCTTTGCCTGTACTCCTCCGGCGTCTGGTGCTCCTCGTGCGTTCCCGGGACGACACGGATCCCCGGATACGCCTCGTTCAGCGCGCTCACGTACCTCGCGGTAAACGGACACAGCGCTTTCATGCAGAACGTCATGTGAATGACGTCCACGTCGAATTCCGTGAGACCCCTGATCCGGTCGAGCAGTTTGTCCGGTCCCGTCAGGGTCGGGCACCCGGGGCAGTCGATGATGCCGACCAGGGTGAGCTTTTCATCCTTCGGGTAGGCCGCGAACGCCCCCTTGCGCGCCCTGAGATCCGCC
>JACRNP010000126.1 GCA_016234845.1 Deltaproteobacteria bacterium
CGATCTCCGACTCCCGCCCGACGATCGGCGGGATCTTCCCCTCCCGCGCGAGCAGGTTCAGGTTGACCGCGAACGTCCGGAGGTTCGCCGGAAGCTCGTACCGCTTCCGGAACTCCTCGACCTTCTCCTCCCGGCTGCGCAACTGGGACGCGAACCGCGAGAGGGCCACGGACGGGTCGACGCCGTAGTTCTTGAGGATCCGGGCCGGAATCGAGTGCACCTCGTGGAAGATGCCGAGGAACAGGTCGGCCGAATCGATCTGCGCCCGCCGGTTCCTCTGCGCCGTCTCCCACGCCACCCGGAAGACCTGCTTGGTCGCCGGCGGCACCTTCAGGCCCACCCCCAGGTACTGCCGCGATATGTTCAGGTGCTCGTTGACCGAGTAGAGGACCGCCTCCACGTTCAGCCCGATCGCCGACATGAGCTCGCGGAACAGCGTCTTCTCCTGGTCGGCGAAGGCGATGAACAGGTGCTCGAGCCCGAGATAGTAGTGGTGGCGGCGCTGCGACTCCTCGATCGACGAGTTCAGCACCCGGTGCCCGGACTCGGACAGCTTCTCCCGGTAGAACGATATCTCCATCATGTAGTGGACATCCCCCGCATCGCCATCAGCCGCTCGACCCGCTTCTCGACCGGCGGGTGGGTGCTGAACAGGCTCATGAGGCCGCCGCCGGTGAGCGGGCTCAGGATGAACATGTGCGCCGTGGCCGGCGAGGCGTGCATCGGCACCTGCCGCGACCAGCCGGAGATCTTCCCGAGCGCCCGCGCCAGCGCCTCGGGCTTCCCGCAGAACCGCGCCCCGGTCTCGTCGGCCAGGTACTCCCGCGAGCGGGAGACCGCCATCTGGACCATCATGGCGCCGATCGGGGCGAGGATCGCCATGACGATGAGCTCGAGCCCGCCGCCGCCCCCCTCGCGGTCGTCGCGCCCGCCGCCGAAGAAGGCGGCGAAGCGGGCCATGTTGGCCAGCATCATGATCGCCCCGGCGAGCGTCGCCGCCACGGTGCCGATCAGGATGTCCCGGTTGCGGACGTGCGCCATCTCGTGCGCGAGCACCCCTTCGAGCTCCTCCGGCGAAAGGATGCGCAGGATCCCCTCGGTGACCGCCACGGCCGCATGCTCCGGGTTGCGCCCGGTGGCGAACGCGTTGGGGGACTCCTCGGGGATGATGTAGACCTTCGGCATCGGGACGCCGGCCGCGAGCGAAAGCCGCCGGACCATGCCGTGGAGCTGCGGCGACTCCGCCTCGGTGACCTCCCGCGCCGAGTACATCCGCAGGACGATCTTGTCGGAGAACCAGTACGATCCCACGTTCATCAGGATGGCCAGCCCGAAGGCGAACATCATCCCGGACTCGCCGCCGATGGACCGGCCCACGAGGACGAACAGGACCGTCAGGACCGCGAGAAGGAACGTCGTTTTCAGCGTGTTTCCCATTCTTGCCTCTCCTCCCCTACCCACGTATTGATTCCATTATAGACGTTTCAGTTCCATTGGCCCCGGAGATCCGGGTCCTCGTGCTTCGCCATCCGGTCGACCAGCTCCAGGAACTCCGCCGAGCGGTCCTTCGGAACGGCGACGTGGAGGATCACGAACTGGTCGCCCCGCTCTACCGTTCCGGGGGTCGGAACCCCCTTGCCTTTCAGCCGCAGCTTCCGGCCGCTGGAGCTGCCGGCCGGAACGGTCACCGTGACGGGCCCGTCGACGGTCGGGACCTCGATCTTCGCGCCCTTGACCGCCTCCGAGAAGCGGATCGGCACGTCGAGGAGGATGTCGTTCCCCTCCCTGCGGAAGTGCGGGTGGGACAGCATCCTCAGCCGGACCAGGAGGTCGCCGCTTTCCCCCGGGGCCGCCCGCTCCTCCCCCTTGGCCGGAACCCGGATCGTCGCGCCGTCCCTCGCCCCGGCGGGAATCTTGATCCGGACCCGCTCCTCGGCCTCGGTCACGCCGCGCCCGAAGCAGACCGGGCAGCCGCGGCGTCCCGCCTTTCCCGTCCCGGCGCAGCCGGAGCAGACGCGCGCCCGCGGGTAGCGGATTTCGCGGACCGCGCCGCGGACCATGTCGAGGAAATCGACGGACACGTCGACCTGGACGTCGTTCCCGCGCCCGGAATGGGAGAACCCCTCTTCCCCGTTCCGGAAGAGGGAGCCGAAGATCCCGCCGAGGTCGAACGACTCGCCCCCGAATCCGCCGGGGGGTTGGGCGCCGCCCCGGAACGGTCCGCCCCGGAACGACCCGCCGCCGAACGGGCCGCCGCCGAACGGGCCGCCGGTGAACGCGCCGCGGCGGACCGCGTCGTACTCCTCCCGCTTCTTCCGGTCGGAGAGGACCTCGTGCGCCTCGTTGGCCTCCTTGAACCGGGCCTCGGCCGCCTTGTTGCCGGGGTTCACGTCCGGGTGGTGCTTCTTCGCCAGCCGGCGGAACGCCTTCCGGATCTCCTCCGTGGAGGCGCCCTCCGGGACGCCGAGAATCTCGTAGTAGTTCTTCCCCGGGTCCATCGGTCCCCCGCCCGGCGACCGGGTGCGGCCCTTCCGGGGACGCATCCCCGGAAGGGCCGCCGGTCGACGTGCATTACTTCACGGCCACAGTGATCTGCTTGGGCTTCGCCTGCTCCCGCTTCGGCAGGGTGAGCTCCAGTACCCCGTCCTTCAGGGTCGCCGAGATCTTCTCCTGGTCGATGGTCGACGGGAGGGAGAACGACCGCTGGAACGTGCCGTAGGCGCGCTCGATGCGATGGTAGTTCTCCTCCTTGACCTCCTTCTCGACCTTCCGCTCGCCCCGCAGGGTCAGCAGGCCGTCCTTGACCTCGATGCCGACCTGCTCCCGCGTGAGCCCGGGAAGCTCCGCCTTGACGATGACAGAGTCGTTGGTTTCGTAGATGTCGACCGCCGGGGTCCACATCCCCGTTCCCAGCCCCTCTTCGCGCCCCTTCGTGCGGGTGAACGTGTCCTCGAAGAGCTGGTTCATCTTGTCCTGGATCGAGGACAGATCCCTCACCGGATCCCACCACCGAACGATCGCCATTTCCCTTCTCCTTTCTCCCACCTGCGCTCCATGCGCCCCGGTGGACCGCTGAAATGATATCCCCGCTACTTCTTCGCGGAGTCCTCGTATTCCGCGTCGACCACGTCCCCCTCCGGCGCCTTCCCCGGCTCCGCGCCCGGGGCGTCCCCGCCCGGGGGGGCGGCGGACGCCTGCTTGTACATGTGCTCTGCGAGGGCGTGGGACTCCTTGATGAGCTTGTCGGCCGCCGCGCGGAGGACCGCCTCGTCGTCCGACTTCAACGCCTCCTTCGCCTCGGCGACCGCGGTCTCGACCTTCGCCGCCGTCTCCGCCGGGACCTTCTCCTTGTTCTCCCGCAGCGTCTTCTCCGTGTTGTAGACCAGGGAGTCGAGGTGGTTGCGCGCCTCGATCCCGGCCTTCCG
>JACRNP010000127.1 GCA_016234845.1 Deltaproteobacteria bacterium
CAAGGAGAAGATAGCGTCGATCCACCACAGGGACCGGATCCGCTCGATCGTCCCGTACCTGCTGACCACGGCGGACGCTTCCGGCAAGAACCTCGTCTGGATGGGCATTCCCTCCGCCGAAATGGCGGACGCCCGGCCGTGGTGGAAGATCGACGGTTCCCCGATCCGGAAGCGGGGAGAAGTGCTCCTCGGCGCCGATGCCGCCGCGGTTCTCGACAAAGGGCCCGGTGGAATCGTGACGACAGGGAACCGGCTGTTCCACGTCGTGGGGGTGCTCCGTTCCACGGGAGAGAAGGAAGACGGGATGATCATCGCCGACATCGCGGACGTGCAGGCGCTGTCGAAGGTTCCCGGGGGGGTGACCTTCTTCGAGGTCGCGGCGCTGTGCAAGGATTGCCCCGTGGAGGACATCGTCGCGCAGATCGGCCAGGCCCTGCCGGGCGCGAGGGTGTCGGCCATCCGGCAGGTGGTCGAGAGCCGAAAGGCCGCGGTCGACCAGCTCCGGCGCCTCGGGTTCGGCGTCTCCGCGATCGTCCTCCTGATCGGGGGGCTCATGGTGCTGGTGACGGTGATGGGCGGGGTGCAGGAGCGGACGGGCGAGATCGGCGTCCTTCGGGCGGTGGGGTTCCGCCGCCGTGCGATCCTCTCCCTGCTGTTCTGGGAAACCGGCTGGGTGTCGCTCTTCTCCTCCGTCCTCGGGGCGGGGGCCGGCATCGCGGCGGCGTACGCGGCCTCCCCCGCGTTCGGGATCGAGCACCCGGCGGTCGTCCTCGCCCCGGCGGCGTACGGCGCCGTCGCCGGGCTGGTCCTGGGGCTGATCGGCGCCGTCCCGCCTGCGCGCCGGGCGGCTGCCCTTTCGCCGACGGAGGCGATCCGCACGCTATGACGGAAAACGCGCGAAATACGGGCACTGGAGAAACGATGGAACCGATCATTCGGCTTACGGACGTATCGATGGTCTACGGGGTGAACGGCACCCGGGCGACGGCGCTGGCCGGAGTCTCCTTCGAAGTCCGGCCGGGGGAATACGTGGTCATCACGGGGGAGTCGGGCGCCGGGAAGAGCACGCTGCTCACGGTCCTCGGCGGCCTGCAGCTCCCCACGGGCGGGACGGTGCGGGTCGGGGGCGCGGATCTCTCCCGCCTCGCCGCGGACGCCCTCGCCGACTTCCGCCGGGAGACGATCGGGTTCGTCTTCCAGGCGTACCACCTCCTTCCGTACCTGACCGCGCGGGAGAACGTGATGGTTCCCATGTCGCCCGATCGGACCGCGCCGAGAGAGAAGGGGGCGCGGGCCGACGCGCTGCTTGCGGCCGTGGGGCTCTCGGGGAAGGAGGACCGCCTCCCGTCGCAGCTCTCCGGGGGGGAGTGCCAGCGGGTGGCCATCGCCCGGGCGCTGTCCCACGATCCTCCCGTCCTTCTGGCGGACGAGCCGACGGGGAACCTCGACAGCGCGACGGGGGAGCAGATCCTCGACCTGTTCTCGGAACTCTCGGGCCGGGGGAAGACGGTGCTCATGGTCACGCACAACAAGGCGATCCTCGACCGCGCGTCGCGCTCCATCCGGCTTCGCGACGGGTACGTCGAGGAGGACCGCGTCCTGTTCGCGGCGCCGCGGCTCGCGCCGGGCGGGAACAGGGAAGGGAGGGGGCGATGAGCGGGGAAGACGGTCTGCAGGGCGTGCCGGGAAAGCCGGCGGAAAATGCCGTCCCGGCGCCGGTCCGGGCGGGAGCTTCCTGGAGGGCGTGGGTGGTGGCCATCGTCGTGGCCGTCGTGCTGTCCGTCACGGCGACGCTCATGCTGGGCGGCTCCGGCGCGTTCCGGCAGGATTCGGCGGGATCGGGGGCCGGATCGGGCGGATGCGGCGGCGCCTGTTGTCCGCCCGGAGGGAAATGATCCGGAGGGAAACCTTTCGGAATGGTTGCCGTTAGCGATCGACCGCTTTAGTTGGATCGGGAGAAAGTTTGGATGTATACAGTACGTGACATGGCGCGACGAGGACGGATTTTCCCGAAAGGAAACGCCGGAATGGACGGAAACGCAAAGCGCGAGGGCCGGTCCCCGGCGAGATGGAGCTTTAAAATCCTCCTCCTGGCGGCTATGGCTGCTGCGTCGAACGTACCGGCTCCGCTGTTCGCGGCGGAAACCGTACGCCCGGTGAATTACTACGTGGATGCGGCTCTGGCGAACTACCCGTCGCTGGCGTCGATGCGGCAGCGGATCACGATGAAGCGGAACGAGGCGATCCGCGCGGGGGCGCTGGACGATCCGAAGGGGTGGGTCGCGATCACCAACGTGCCGATCCGGACCCTGTCGTTCCGCGAAGAGGAGATGACGGGGAAGGAGATCGGCTTCTCCCAGATGATTCCATACCCGGGGAAGCGGGAACACGCGGTCCGGATCGTCGGGAAGGAGGCGGAGCAGGCGGAATACGATCTGGCGGAGATGCGGAACATGCTCCGCGCGGATGTCAAGATGGCGTACGCGGAGCTGTCCACTTCCCGCGCGCAGACGGAAGTGGTGCGGCAGGTTCGCTCCGTCCTCGATCAGATCGTGCAGGTGTCCACGGAGATGTTCTCGGTAGGGAAGGGGAGGCAACCGGACGTCCTGCGGGGGCAGGTGGAGTTCCAGAAGATGCGGGAGATGCTCCTGATGCTGGAGAATCGGGAGAAGGTCCTCTCGATCCGCCTCAACACCCTCGCGGCGCTCCCGCCGGACGAACCGGTTCCGGCGCTGGACAACCTCGCGGAGCTCTCCCTGGACTACAACCCTTCCGATCTTCGCGCGATCTACGCCGCGGAACGGCCTGCGCGGCAGGCGATCCAGGCCCGGATCGAAAAGGGGAAACTGGCGGTCGTCCACGCGGAGCACGAGTACAAGCCCGATTTCGAGGTCTCAACCTCCTACATGCAGCGGGACAAGATGCCCGACGGGACGAAGCGTCCCGACATGTTCTCCGCGATGGTGTCCATGACGCTCCCCGTCTGGAAGAAGGAGAAGATCGAGCCGGGGATCCGCGCCATGGCGGCCGAGCGGGACATGGCGGTCCGGGACGGGGAAACGCTGGACGCCGAGGCGGCCAACGCGATCGGCGGCTCGCTGGCGTCCATGGAGAATTTCGCGGCGGTGGCGAAGCTGTACCGGACGACGCTGATCCCCCAGGCGGAGCAGTCGGTCCGGTCCAACCTCGAAGCGTACCAGGTGGGGAAGATCGACTTCCCGATGCTCATGGATTCCCTGATGGCGACGCTCAATTATCGCAAGGAGTACCTGGGGATGGTCGGCGAGCTGCACATGACGAAAGCGCGGCTGGAGGCGGCGGTGGGCAGGGAACTCTATGGAGGGGGACGATGAGCGACGAAAAGAAGGAAGGGATCCCGCAGGAAACCGGGGAGAGCCCGGCGGACGGAGCTTCGACCGGCGCACCGGGGTCCGGGGGTGGGAGGAAGTCCCGGTTCTTCCCCGTCCTCTCCGCCGTGCTGGCGCTCCTTCTCGCCGGGGTCGTCGCGTTCTACAACGTCCCGGCTTTCCACGCCCTCCTCCATCCCCACCCGGAGGGGGACAACACCGCGAAGGCCGCCGACAAGTACACGTGCGGCATGCACCCGTTCATCATCTCGGACAAGCCGGGAACCTGCCCGATCTGCGGGATGGCGTTGACGAAAATCGAGGGGACGCAGGCTCCCGGCGGGCCGGCCGCCGCCGCGCCGTCCGGCGGACCCCGGAAGATCCTCTTC
Organism: Deltaproteobacteria bacterium; assembly: GCA_016234845.1. NCBI lineage: Bacteria > Pseudomonadati > Myxococcota > Myxococcia > Deltaproteobacteria bacterium. The sequence goes on from JACRNP010000127.1 coordinate 3,737, forward strand.
TACCGCAACCCGATGAACCCGAACGTCACGTCGAAGACGCCGGCCAAGGACGAGATGGGGATGGATTACGTCCCCGTGTACGAGGACGAGACGAAGGGGGGCGGAGGGGGCGGAAACCTCCCCGAAGGGTACGCCGCCGTCCAGGTGGGGATGGAACGGGTGCGGGTGTCCGGAATACAGACCGTGGCCGCGGCGCGCGAGGCGATCAGCCACCCGGTCCGCGCCGTGGGGGTGGTCGTGGCCGACGAGACGCGCGTCCGGCGCGTCCAGGCGAAGATCGAGGGGTGGATCGAGAAGCTCCACACGAATTTCACCGGGCAGCTCGTGACGAAGGGTGAACCGCTCCTCGAAATCTACTCTCCGGACCTCGTGGCGGCGCAGCGGGAATACCTGTTGTCCAGGACGGGAGCGGACCGGATGAAGGAGAGCCCGTACGGGGACGCCCGGGAGATGTCTTCGGGTCTTGCCCAGGCGGCCCGGACCCGACTCAAGCTGTTCGACGTGCCGGACGGCTTCATCGAGGAACTGGAGCGGACGGGGAACGTGCGGCGCACCGTGACGCTGAATGCGCCGGTGTCGGGCCACGTGACGGGGAAGGAGATCTTCGAGGGGTCGCGCGTCATGCCGGGGATGGACCTGCTCACCGTGACCGACCTCTCCCGCGTCTGGATCGACGCCGACCTCTACGAATACGAGGCGCAGTCGGTGCGCGTGGGGCAATCGGCCCTCCTCGAAACGGCGGCCGACCCGGGAACGAAGCGAAAAGGGCGGGTCGCCTTCATTTATCCCACGTTTTCGCCCGAGACCCGGACGCTCAAGGTGCGGTTCGAGTTCCCCAATCCCGGCCTCCGTCTCAAGCCGCAGATGTACGCCAACGTCTCGCTCGACCTCCACAGCGTGACCGGCGTCGTCATCCCCGACTCGGCGCTGATCGAGACCGGCGTCCGCCAGATCGCGTTCGTGGACCTGGGCGACGGAAATTTCGAGCCGCGCGAAGTGAAGGTGGGCGTCCGGGGGAACGGGAAGGCGCAGGTGCTCTCCGGCGTGAAGGCGGGCGAGAAGGTCGCGGTGGGCGCCAACTTCCTGCTCGACTCCGAGTCGAAGCTGCGGGCGGCGCTCACGAAGATGACCGGCGGCCCGTCCGCGCCCTCGCAGCCGCAGCCGCAATCGACACCGCAACCGCCGCCGCAGGGTCAGGGGGGGCACGCCGGACACGGAGGAGGTCGATGAACCTCCACGGCGCGGGTTCGCCCGGCGAGCCCGTGAAGGAAACCGTCATCCAGCGCATCATCGGGTTCTGCGCGGAGAACCGCTACCTGACGCTGTTGGGGGTCGCGGTGCTGTGCGTGCTCGCCGTCTACACCTTCCGGGAAATCCGTCTCGACGCGCTTCCGGACCTGTCCGACACGCAGGTCATCGTCTACTCGAAATGGGACCGGTCTCCCGACATCATCGAGGACCAGGTGACGTACCCGATCGTGGCGGCGCTGCTCGGCGCCCCGAACGTCAAGGCGATCCGCGGTTTCTCCGACTTCGGCTTCTCGTACGTGTACGTGATCTTCCAGGACGGCACCGACATCTACTGGGCCCGCTCCCGCGTGCTGGAGTACCTGTCCAAGATCCAGTCGCGGCTCCCCAAGGGGGTGCAGACCGAGCTGGGCCCCGACGCCACGGGCGTGGGGTGGATCTACCAGTACGCGCTGGTCGACAGATCCGGCACGCATTCGCTCGACCAGCTCCGCTCGTACCAGGACTGGACGCTGCGGTACGCCCTCCAGTCGGTTCCCGGCGTGTCGGAAGTCGCGTCGATCGGCGGCTTCCAGAAGCAGTACCAGGTTACGGTCGACCCGAACAAGCTGGCGTCCTACGGCATTTCGCTCATGATGGTCGCCGATGCCATCCGGATGTCCAACAACGAGGTGGGCGGACGCCTCATCGAGTTCGCGGGCGCCGAATACATGGTCCGGGGGCGCGGCTACACGAAGAAGCCGTCCGACCTCGAAAACGTGGTGGTGAAGACGGGGGCCGGCGGCGCTCCCGTCCTGCTGAAGGACATCGGCCGCGTGGCGTTCGGCCCCGAGATCCGGCGCGGCGTCTCGGACCTCGACGGGCTCGGGGACCACGTGGGCGGGATCGTCGTGATGCGTCACGGCGAGAACGCCTTGAACGTCATCGAGGGGGTCAAGGCGCGGATGAAGGAGTTGGGGCCCTCGCTGCCGAAGGGGGTCGAATTCGTCCCGACGTACGACCGGTCCGACCTGATCCGACGGGCGATCGACACGCTCAAGCACGAGCTCATCCTGGAAATGATCATCGTCGCGATGGTGATCCTCGTTTTCCTGTGGCACGCCCCGTCCGCGCTGGTGCCGATCATCACGATTCCCGTCTCGGTGCTGCTGTCGTTCATCCCCCTCTACTACATGGGGGTGACGGTCAACATCATGAGCATCGCCGGCATCGCCATCTCGATCGGCGTTCTGGTCGACGGGGCGATCGTCGAGGTGGAAAACGCCTACAACAAGATCCACCACTGGGACGTCGGCGGGCGGAAGGGGGATTTCCACTCGATTCGGCTCGAAGCGCTGAAGGAGGTCGGCCCCTCGGTCTTCTTCTCGCTGCTCGTCATCGCCGTGGCGTTCCTCCCCGTGTTCACGCTGGTCGACCAGGAAGGGCGGCTGTTCAAGCCGCTGGCGTATTCGAAGAACCTGGCGATGGCGCTGGCGGCGCTCCTCGCGATCACGCTCAACCCGGCGCAGCGGATGATGTTCGCCCGGATCGACCCGTACGTCTTCAGGCCGAAGTTCCTCGCGAAGCTGGCCACGCACGCCTTCGTCGGCAGATATTATTCCGAGGAACGGCACCCGATCAGCCGCAGGCTGTTCCGCATCTACGAGCCGGCGTGCCGCTACGTGCTGCGCCGCCCGAAAACGGTCATCGCCGCCTCGCTGGCGCTGTTGCTGGCGAGCATCCCCGTCTACATGAAGCTCGGCAGCGAATTCATGCCGCCGCTGAACGAAGGCACCATGCTGTACATGCCGACGACGCTGCCCGGGCTGTCCGTCGCGCAGGCGCAGGACCTGATGATCCGCATGGACAAGCTGCTGAAAAGCTTTCCCGAGGTCGAGCGCGTCTTCGGCAAGGCGGGACGCGCCGACACGTCCACCGACCCGGCCCCGTTCTCGATGATGGAAACCACGGTGGTGCTGAAGGATCCGTCGCAGTGGAGCCCGAAGGAGCGCTGGTACTCGAATTGGGCGCCCGATTTCCTGAAGCCCGTTTTCCGCCCCATCTGGCCCGACCGCATCTCGTGGGACGAGCTCGTGGCCAAAATGGACGCCGTCGTCCGCTTTCCCGGCGTCACCAACGCGTGGACGATGCCGATCAAGGCGCGCATCGACATGCTGACGACCGGCGTCCGCACGCCGGTCGGCATCAAGGTGTACGGCAGCGACCTCGCGGAAATCCAGCGGATCGGGGAGCACCTGGAGCATGTCATGAAGGATATTCCAGGCACCCGCAGCGTGTTCGCCGAGCGCGTGACCGGCGGCTACTTCATCGACATCGAGCCGAAACGCGACCAGCTCGCCCGGTACGGCCTCACGGTCGAGAAGCTGCAGGACGTGATCATGAGCGCCGTCGGAGGCGAGAACATCACCACGACGATCGAGGGGAGGGAGCGGTATCCCGTGAATCTGCGCTACCCGAGGGAGCTGCGGGAGGATCTCGACCGGCTGGGGCGGGTGCTGGTCCCGGTCGGGATGGGGGCGCAGGTCCCCATCGCCCAGCTCGCCGACGTCAGGATGCTGCAGGGGCCGGCGATGATCCGCGACGAGAACGGCTTCCTGGCCGGCTACGTCTACGTCGATATCGCCGGACGCGACGTGGGAAGTTACGTCGAGGAGGCGAAGAAGATCGTCGCATCGAAAATCTCGCTCAAGCCGGGCTACGTGCTCCAGTGGAGCGGCCAGTACGAGAACATGATCCGCGTCCGCGAGCGGCTCAAGATGGTCATCCCGGTGACGCTGGTGCTGATCTTCGTCCTTCTCTACATGAACACTCGGAGCGCGTTCAAGGCGTCGGTCGTCATGCTCGCCGTGCCGTTCTCGGCCATCGGCGCGATCTGGCTCTTCTACATCCTCGGCTACAACGTCTCCATCGCCGCCTGGGTCGGGATGATCGCGCTCATGGGGCTGGACGCGGAGACCGGGGTGTTCATGATGCTGTTCCTGGATCTTTCCTACGACGACGCGAAGAAGAAGGGTCTGCTGCGGAGCCTCGCGGAGCTCGACGAGGCCATCATCCACGGCGCCGTGAAGCGGGTCCGTCCCAAGATGATGACGGTGGCCGCGGCGTTCATGGGGCTGCTGCCGATCATGTGGTCCACCTCCGCCGGTTCCGACGTCATGAAGCGGATCG
>JACRNP010000128.1 GCA_016234845.1 Deltaproteobacteria bacterium
CCGAAGGACGTCAAGCTCAAGGACGGTACCAAGGTCACCCTCAAGCCGTTCGAACGGAAGGACAAGGACGCCCTGTTCACCTTCTTCCAGCGCCTGCCGGAAGGGGACCGGCTCTTCCTCAAGGACAACGTCGCCGACCCGTCGACCGTCGAGCGGTGGGCGGCGGAGCTGAACTACGACCGGATCTACCCGATCCTCGCCTGGGTCGGAAACGACGTCGTGGCCGACGCCACGCTCCACAAGAACCTCGGGGGGTGGATGAAGCACGTCGGGACGATCCGGATCGTCGTGGCGAAGGATTTCCACCGGAAGGGGCTCGGCAGCATCCTCGCGAACGAGCTGTTCCTCCACGCCCTGAAATCGGGCCTCGAGAAGATCGTGGCCGAGGTCATGGACACGCAGCCCGGCGCCAAGCGGGTGTTCGAGAAGATGGGGTTCCGGCAGGAGGCCACCTTCCACGGACACGTCCGCGACCAGATCGGTGTGCGGCACGACCTGCTCGTCCTGTCGAAGGATCTCGAGGAGTTCTGGGCGAACATCCAGACGCACGAGTACTTCTCCTACCCCACAAGGGAGATGGAGGGGTAGAGCCGGAGCGCTTCCGGTATGTCCGACAGCCCCGGCCGGCAAATGGGGCGGGCCGCGGCGTTGATGATGGGGTCGGTCTTCCTGTCCCGGCTCCTCGGATACGTGCGCGACGCCGTCATCGCCTACCAGCACGGCGCGACGAGCGAGACCGACGCGTACTTCGCGGCGTTCACGATCCCCGACTTCCTGAACTACCTCCTCGCGGGCGGCTCCCTGTCCATCACCTTCATCCCGATCTTCTCGCGGTACCTCGAGGAGGGAAAGGAGGAGGAGGGGTACCGGTCGTTCTCGACCATCGCCACGGTGATGGGCGCGGCCATGGTCTTCTTCGTGGTGCTGGGGGAGTTCCTGGCGGCGAGGGTCATCGTGCTGATCGCCCCGGGGTTCCCGCCCGAGCAGGCCGCGGAGGCGGCGCGACTGACCCGCATCGTACTCCCCGCGCAGATCTTCTTCTACCTGGGAGGCCTCCTGATGGCGGTCCAGTACGCCCGGAAGCAGTTCCTCCTCCCCGCGCTGGCGCCGCTCGTCTACAACGTCCTGATCATCGTCGGCGGGCTGCTGGGGGGGCGCGAGCACGGGATGACGGGGTTCGCGTGGGGCGTCGTCGCCGGTTCGTTCCTCGGGAACTTCGCGCTGCAGCTGTACGGAGCGCGGCGCGGCGGCCTCTCCTTCCGTCCCCGGCTCGACTTCTCCGACCCGGGGCTGCGGGATTTCGTCCGCCTCTCGATCCCGATCATGCTCGGGTTCTCCCTGGTGGTGGTCGACGAGTGGACCACGCGCGTCTTCGGTTCCTTCCTCCTCGCCGGCGCGATCACCTGGCTCAACAACGCGCGGAGGCTGATGCAGGTCCCGGTGGGGATCTTCGGGCAGGCGTCCGGCGTGGCGTCGTACCCGTACCTCGCGGGCCTCGCGGCCCGGGGGAAACAGGAGGAGCTCTGGGAAACGCTGTCGCTCACCCTGCGATGGGTGTTCCTCGTCTCCTCGGGGGTGGCGGCGATGGCGTTCGTGATGTCGCGGGAGGCGGTCCTGCTCGTCTTCCAGCGCGGGGCGTTCGCCATCGAGGACACCCTCCGGACCGCGTCGGCGCTCTCCGCCTTCTCCCTCGGGATCCCCTTCTGGTGCGCCCAGGCGATCGTTTCGCGCGGATTCTTCGCCATGAAGGACACCTGGACCCCGACGCTCGTCGGAACGGCGGCATGGATCGTCGCCCTCCCCGCGTACTACCTGCTGCAGCAGTCCCACGGCGTCTTCGGCCTCGCGCTGGCGAGCACGATCGGGATCCTGCTGTACTCGGCGGCCCTCTACGGGATCCTCATGCGGCGCACCGTGGGGCGGGCCGGAATCCCGGAGCTCGCGGAATACGGGAAGCTCGCGCTCGCCGCGGTCCTGTCGGGCGCGGCGGGACACGTCGCTCTCGGCGCGACGGCGCGGTTCCTCGGGTGGGAGACGCCGTGGGGGGCGGCCGTCCGGATCGCGGGGGGGGCGGCGACGGTCGCCGTGGTCTACTTCTACCTCGCCCTGCTGATGGGAAGCCGGACGGTCCGGACGATCCGCCGGGGGGAGGACCTCCTGCACCCGCCGGCGGCGGACGGGAGGGGCGTCACGCCTTCATGAACGTGTCCTGCCCTGCGAGCGCCCGCCGAAGCCCTTCCATGTCGGGCTCGTTCCTTCCCACGCTGCAGTGACGCCGGCCGAACAGCGACTTGGTGCCGCCGACGATCGCCACGCGCGCCAGCTCGATCCGCCGGACCTTCCGGCGGAGCAGCCGTTTCCCCCACTGGCGCGCTTTCAGGAGCAGGAGCCCCGCCCACACCTTCTTCGCGCGGCCGTCGCACACCACGCCCACGATGCGCACGGGGCGGCCGCTGCGGGGGACGGCGTGCCGGCGCACCTCCGCCAGCGCCTTCGCGGTCGAGGTCGCCACCACCACGACGTACCCCTCCGCGGCGGCCATCGCCTCGGCGGCCGACCGCGCCTCGTCGGACAGGCAGAACGGCAGGAGCAGGATCTTCTTCAAGTGGACGTCGCCCTCCTCCGCTATCATACGGCGGATCGCACAAGGAGCGTACGCCGGAGGGAGGGGGTCCTGAGCGGAGTCGCCAGCGCGGAACCGGCGGAGAACCCGCAATTCTGACCGAGAGGATATGATTGGAGCGAGAAGGCTGGCCGGAGGTCGGGGAGAGGATCGCTTCGCCACGTTCGCTGTTCGGAGACGGGGACCCTGGCAGCGGATGCGAACGGGCCCCCTCCCGGAGGCGTAGCGACTGACCGATCCGCCCCCTCGGCGTAAGCGAGTGGCGGGAGAGACAGAATGATCACGCGGCTTACGGAGAAGATCTGGATCGTGGAGGGCGGGAAAGGGGGGCGGTACCCGTTCTCGCACTCGCTGTACATCCGCGACGGCGGCGGCTTCCTGGTCGACGCGGGCTCCGACATCGCGGAGATCGAGCGGCTGCGGAAGGAGGAGGGGATCGCGGCGGTCGTGATGACCCATTACCACGAGGACCACTTCACCTTCCTCTCCGCCCTCCCGGGAATCGATGTGTGGGCGACCGCCGAGGACGCGCCGGCCCTCGGGTCGATCGATACCCTCCTCTCCCGGTACGGCCTGCGCGGAACGGAGTGGGAGCCGTTCTACCGGAAGCTGTTCCTCGAGAAGTTCCGCTTCCGCCCGACGGCGGCGACGAAAACGGTGTCGGACGGGGAAGAGCTCCGGTTCGGAAAGACGCGCGCGGTGGCGGTGGTCGCGCCCGGCCACACGCCGGGCCACCTGTGCCTCCACTTCCCCGACGACGGAATCCTGTTCCTCGGCGACTACGACCTTTCGCCGTTCGGGCCCTGGTACGGCGACGCTCCGGGCGACATCGGGGCGTTCCGCCGCTCGGCCCGCCGGCTGGCGGGGATCGGGGCGGAAACGAGCGTGGTCTCCCACGAGGAACCGGTCCGGCGCGGCCCGATCGGCGGAATCGTGGAAGCGTACCTGGCCGTCATCGACCGCCGGGAGGAGGCGCTCACGGAATTCCTGCGGGAGCCGCGCACGCGCGGGGAGATCATCGCGAAGCGGCTGGTGTACGGCCCGGGGCGGGAAGGGCCGTGGTTCGACTACGGGGAGTGGGCGCTCCTTTCGAAGCACCTCGAAGGGATGATCCGCCGCGGGGAGATCCGCCTCGATGGAGGAAGATACCTGCCGGCGCGGGGGTAGGCGGCTACTTCTTCAGGAGGGCGTTCAGCTCGTTGACGACCTTCTTCGGATCGAGCCCCTTGTGCCACGACGTGTAGGTCACCGATTCGTGCCGGCTCGACTTGCACGACAGGCACTCGGGCCCGAACAGCTCCCGGATCTTCTCCCGCAGTGCGGGATGCTCCCTCACGATGTCG
>JACRNP010000129.1 GCA_016234845.1 Deltaproteobacteria bacterium
CCTGTTCGACAACCAGATGCTGGTCCAGTCGATCGCATTCGGGTTCCGTATCGGGGAGATCTCCTGCCCGACCCGTTACATCGAAGAGTCGTCGTCGATCAATTTCCTCCGCAGCGTCACGTACGGCGTCGGCGTCCTGCGGACGTCCGTCCAGTTCGTCCTTGCGCGGACCGGGGTCCGCGATTATCCCTTCCTGAAATCCTCCGGGAAAAAGCTCGCGGCGAATGGGGCGGAGCGGCGCGCGGCGGAAATCCCCGCCCGTTGAACGGCGGGAACTCCCGCTACCTCCCCGTACCCCCCATCGCCGCCCGCATCAACCGGTTTCCGGCGGGGTCGTCCGGCCGCAACCGCAAGGCGATCCGTAGATGGCTCATGGCCTCTTCCCGCCTTCCCATCCTGAGCAACACCCCTCCGAGGTTCGTGTGCGCGTCCACGAAATCCGGCTTTCGCTCCACCGCCATCCGCAGGCACTCCAGCGCCTCCCCGCTCCTTCCCATCCGATCCAGCGTGACACCGAGGTTCGTCAGGGCCAGGTGGTCGTCGGGCCGCCGTTTCAGAATCTCGCGGAATTGCGCCGCGGCTTCCGCGTAGCGCCCTTTCTCTCCGAGCGTTCTCCCAAGTCCGGTACGTATGTCCGTCTCCTCCGGCCGGTATCGGAAACCGTCCTCGAAGGCGCGGATGGCCTCGTCGACCTTCCCTCCGGCCAGCAACGTGTCTCCGAGGTTGAATAACGCCGTCGGGTTCTCCGGTTCGACGCGCAAGGTGTGCCGAAAGAGTGACTCGCTGTCCTTCCAATGGGAAACCTGCAGCCATGCCGCGAAGGAGAGAAGGAGGATTAGAAGGCCTCCGCCGAATCCCAACAGCCAACGCCGGAACGGGACGTTCCGGGCGATGTCATGGATGCCCCAGACCGACATCACGGCCACACCGACCATGGGAAGATACATGTACCGGTCCGCCATGGCCTGCATGCCGACCTGTACCCATCCGATCACCGGGACGAGGGTGCCGAGATAAAACAACCAGCCCGCGGTGAAGTACGGCCGGCTGCGACGCCATCGCCAGGCGGCCAGGGTCACCCCTGCAAGCACGGCGGCGGCGGCGGCGAACTTCCACCACGGCAATCCGGCGGGCAGTTCCACCGGATGGGGATAGAAGACCGCTAGATGGGCGGGCCAGAAGAATTTGCCGAGATATCCGGCGTAGGAAACGACGGAATTTTCGAGCCGGATGCCGAGGGGGATCTCGACCAGGGAACTCACCGCACCGCCTTGCCGCTGGGCGATGAACGTTACCACGCACGAGGCCAGGGACATCAGGAACCAGGGAGACTTCTCGATCAGGAGTTTCCGGACCGGCACAGCCTCTCCCGGGGATCCGATACCGCCGTCCCCGTCGAAAAATAATCCCAGCCGGCGGAGCGGCCAGTAGTCCAGGAGCAGGAATACGAACGGCAACGTGACGACCATGGGTTTCGACATCAACCCCAGCAGGAAGAAGGCCGTTACTGCGAGGTAATTCGGAATCCCCCCGCGAACGGCGTATCGCCGGTAGGACCCGACCGCCAGGAGCCAGAATAAGGCGCAAAGGAGATCCTTCCGCTCCGCGATCCAGGCGACGGATTCCACGTGGAGCGGGTGCACGGCGAACAGCGCCGCGACGAACCCGCTCCGCCAGGGAGCGGCCGTCATCCCGCGAAGGACAAGAAACAGCGCCACCGTGTTCGCAATGTGGAGGATGAGGTTGATCCGGTGGTGCCACCCCGCGTCCAATCCGAACAGCTCCACATCCGCGAGGTGGGACAACCACGTGATCGGATGCCAGTTCGCCTCGTGGAACGTCACGAACGCCCAGCGGACCGTGTCCCGAGTCCAACCCTGGAGCACCATCGGATTTTTCGTGACGTACGCATCGTCATCCAGCGTGATGAACGAGTGGCTTCCGACAGCCCGGTAAACGGAAAGGGACAGGAAGATCAGCAGGATGGTGATCGGGAGTGTGCGTCGTTCCGTGAACAGTTGCCCGATTCCCCTTCGGGTGGATTCACACGATCCCGAATTTCTTCATCCGGTATCGGAGTGCGTCCCTGGACAGCCCGAGGATCTCCGCCGCCCGGGTCTGGTTCCCCTGGGTCGCCTCCAGGGCCTGTCGCAGGAAGTCCCGCTCGACCTCTTCCAGGATCACCCCTCCCTCCGGAAGGCTGAAACCGTGTCTCTCCGGAGAAGGAACGGGGGACCCCGGCTCACCGGAAGAGTCCCTCCGGGGGAACTCCCGCGCCCCGGAGTCGCTGCCGTCCATTGAGGATTCCATCGGCATCGGGAGATCGAGAAGTTCCACGACGTTTTCCGTGCCGAGGATGAGCGCGCGCTCGACGATGTTTCGCAGCTCGCGGACGTTTCCAGGCCAGCCGTAAGCGCCCATCCGGCGCTTCGCGTCATCGGAAAACCCGTCCAGCGGGCGCTTGAACTCCTTCGAAAACTCGGAGAGGAAATGGTCGGCCAGGGGGAGGATGTCCTCCCTGCGCTCCCGCAAGGGGGGGATGTGGATCGGGATGACGTTGAGGCGGAAGAACAGGTCCTCGCGGAACCGCCCCGTCCGTACGAGTTCCGCCAGATCCCGGTTCGTCGCCGCGATGATCCTGACGTCCACCTCGATGTCCCGGTGCCCGCCGACCCGGCGGAACGCCTTGTTCTCGATGAATCGAAGAAGCTTGGCCTGCAGCCCGTGCTTCATGTCCCCGATCTCGTCCAGGAAGATCGTTCCGCCGTCGGCTACCTCGAAGAGCCCTTTCTTGGCCGCCTTCGCGTCGGTGAAGGCGCCTTTCTCGTGCCCCATGAGCTCCGACTCGAGCAGATCCTCGGGGAGGGCGGTGCAGTTGATGGGGATGAACGGGCGGTTGGAACGGCTGCTTTCGTAATGGATCGCCTGGGCGATGAGGTCCTTTCCGGTGCCGCTCTCCCCCTGCAGGAGGACCGTGGCGGCCTCCGACTTCGCAACCTTGCGCGCGATCCCGACCACATCCCGGAGTCCGGGACTGGAACCCACGATCCGGTGGAAACCGTACCTGCGGACCGACTCCTTCCGGTGGAACTCGACTTCCTGCCGCAGTTCGCGCCGGTCGAGCGCGTTCTGGACGATCACGCGGAGGCGGTCGAGGTCGAACGGCTTGCTGACGTAGTCGTACGCGCCGAGGCGCATCGCCTCGACCACCACCTTCAGCTCCTCGATGGCGGTGAGCATGACCACCGTGATCGCCGGGTCCTGGCTCTTCAGCCGCCGCAGCACCTCGATGCCGTCCATCCCCGGCAGGGTGATGTCGAGCAGCACCAGGTCGGGCGGTTCGTCGGCCGCCTGGGCGACGGCCTCCTCGCCCGTCTCCACGGTGGAAACGGCGAAGCCGTCTTTCACGAGCGCCTGCTGGATCGACCAGCGGATCATCCGCTCGTCGTCCACCACCAGGATCCGGGACCGGGCCATTGGGAAATTATACCTGCGTCAAGGCCTTACCTTCGGAAGAAAGACCGTGAAGGTCGCGCCTCCCCCGGCCCCGCTCTCGGCCGTGATCCACCCGTCGTGCAGGTCGAGGATCTTCCGGGTCATGGAAAGCCCGAGGCCGGTGCCCGATTCCTTGGTCGTGAAGAACGGCTGGAACACCTTCCCGATCCGGTCCGCGGGGATCCCCGGCCCGTCGTCGGAAACGGAAACCATCACGTACCCGGACCGGTCCTTCGCCTCCGGGAGGTCCGCGGGAGGCGTTCCCCGGGTGCATACCGTGAGCGTCACGCCGTCGGGCTTCGCCTGCAAGGCGTTGAGGGCGAGGTTGAGGAACACCTGCTTCATCTGCTCGGAGTCCATCTCGATCGCCGGCATCTCCGCGTCGAAATCCCGCACGATCCGGGCGCGCTTCCCTTCCGGGATCTGCTGGACCAGGAAGAGCACCTTGTCGATCACCTCGTTGACGTTCGCCTCCGAGAATTGCGGCTCCGTGTACCGCGCGAAGTTCAGAAGGTCCTTGATCGTGACGTCCAGCCGCTTGATGAGGGTCATCATCTCCCCGACGATCTCCCGCTTGGGGTCCCCTTCCGGGAACTCGTTGACGAGGACCTGGGCCGCGCCGTAGATCCCGGCCAGCGGGTTCTTGATCTCGTGGGCGATTCCCGCCGCCATTTCTCCCAGCGACGCCAGGCGGTCGGCCCGGGCGAGTTGCCGGTGATGGAACTTCTCGAGCTCCGCCCGCGTTTCGGAAAGCTTCCGCACCATCTCGTTGAAGCTCCCGCCCAGCCGCCCCAGTTCGTCTCCGCTCCGGATGTCGACCCGGACGTCCAGCTTCCCCGCCTCCACCGACTCCATCGTCCTGACCAGCCGCTCCACCGGCGCGGTCACGAAACGCTTGAGGATCACGCTGATGAGCGCGGTGGTCAGGATCACGGCGAGCCAGGTGAACGACAGGAGAAGGAACCGGTTGTACTCGATGCTCTTCTCGGTGTCCTCCATCGAGAGGCAGACGTCGAGCACGCCGAGCACCTCGTTCTCCCTCGGGTGGCAACGCTGGCACTTCGCCTCGTTCTCGATCGGTTCCACCATGCAGAACGACCGGTGGCCGGTGTCCTGGCTCTGGAACGGGGTGCTCCGCTCCGGGCTCCGGTACACGGTGTAGTCGAGCTCGTCGGTCAGGTGCCCCACCTCCGAAGGCTTCATCGAATACCGGATCTTCCCCTCCTCGTTGAAGACCCGGAGCTTCTCCACGCCGGGCAGCGCCCCCACGGTCTGGAAGATGGACGCGAGGGATTCGGTGTGGCCGGACTCCATCCCGATCTTGATGGTGTTCTTCAGCGCCCGGGTGAGAAGGATGGCCTGGGTCTTCGTGGCCGAGAGCGACTGCTCGGACTGGATCCGGAAGGTGATGTAGGACGAGGCGCCGAAGACGACCACCATGACGAGACTGACCGCGAGGGAGAGGCGGAAGAACAGGGAGCGGGGCATGAACCGGAGGATATTCACGTCGGCGAAGGGGGCGCTAGATCCGGTGGCAGACGGCGCATAGTTTCTGCTGGTTCATCCGGAACAGGTTCGCCTCGTCCGAGCGGTGAGGCGCGTGGCAACCCGCACAGGACAGCTCCCCTTTCTCCCTGGGGAATTCGTCCGGCACCACGGTCATGGTCCCCCGGACGGCCGCCGACCGGTGGCGGGAGTGCGGCTCCTCGTGGCATCCGAGGCACAGGGAGTTGCCCGGACGGACGAGCTGCTTCGGCGCGGGGCCCGCGTGGGGGCTGTGACACGACACGCACTCCCCGTCCGCGACGGGCTCGTGGACCGACTTTCCCGCCGGGAACGGGTCGTGGCACTCGAGGCACCCTTTCTCCAGCTTCTGGAGCTTCGGACGCGCGGAAAAGTGGGGGTCGTGGCAACCGGTGCACTCACCCGCCGCGACCGGCGCGTGGAGGTAGACCTTCTTCCCTCCCTCGCCCTTGGAGAAGTCGTTGTGGCAGGAGTAGCACGCCTCTTTCTGCTCCTTGGCCTTGAGCGTTCCCCCTTCGACGGAATGGCACGTCTCGCATCCTTCGTCGAGCGCGGCGTGCATGCGGAACGCCCGGTACACCAATTCTTCGCCGCCTCCGGTAGCGGTCCGGAAGTCCTCCATCTTCGCCCCGGGCAGCGCGAAGACGCGAACGGCCGATCCGCCCACCCGCACCGTGTTCAACCCCGGGTACAGCGGGATCTCCCCTTTCAGGAACGTGTCTCCATCGAGCGGCGCGGCGGGAATCCCGTTGACGGAAACGTTGTCCGGCCCCCCTTTCTCCGCCCGAAACGCGTAAACCCGGATCTTCGGCTCCGTGGCGAGCGTCAGGTCCGGCGGGAAAAGGATCCCGGCGCCCCCCTGCCCGGCGCCGGACGGAATCGGCGCGAGGAGGGCGGCCAGGATCGCCAGCCGCGGGAAAAGGCGGTTCAACGCGTCGGAGCTCCGGAGAGTTCGCCCATCCCCCGGCCTTCGGGGGACCCGAACGGTTCCTTGTGGAACACCGTGGTGAGTTTCAGGCTGGGGCACCGGGTGCAGTCGAGGCACCGGAGGCAGTCGGGGTTGGTGGCGTTCCGGTCGGGGCGGATGTCCACCGGGCAGATCTTCCGGCACTTCCCGCACTTCGTGCACGTGTCCGGGTTCCAGGCGAGCTGCAGGAAGCTCGACTTGTTGAAGACGGAGAAGATCGCCCCCAGGGGGCAGATGGCGCGGCAGAACGGCCGCTTGACCATCGTCGAAGTGGTGATGAAGAAGAGCAGGATCCCGATCTTGACCCAGAACAGCGCCCGGATCATCGACCGGACGTTCAGGTTGAGCGTCACCCACGGGAGGCCCCCGATCAGCGTTCCCATCGGGCACAGCTTCGAGAACCAGTTCTCGTGGGTGAGGTACGGGATGATGAACACCAGCCCGAGAAGGACGGCGTACCGGATATACCGCGTCCAGACCGGGATGGACACCTTCCATGCCCGGAATTTGTACAGCAGGTCCTGGAGGAATCCGAACGGGCAGAGGGTCCCGCACGTCATCCGTCCCACGGACGCTCCGACGGCGGCCAGCGTCCCCGCTCCGTAGAACGGGATGTTCCCGGTGACCATGAAGTGCTGCAGCGTGCCGATGGGGCAGGAAAACAGCGCCGAAGGGCAGGCGTAGCAGTTCAGCAGGGGAGAACAGACGCTTTTCAGGGAACCCTGGTACAGGACCGCGGAGAGGAACCCCTGGACGTACGAGTTGGGGAGGATGCTTCCCATCCCCTGGAAGATCCGGCGCTTCAGGTACCTCAAGGGGTCACCCGACCCCTATGCACGACAGTCAAAGCATCGCGGCGTTGAACAGCACCTCGCCGATCTCCTCCCGGAAGATGCCGTACCCCAGGATCGCCGCTGCGCCTGCGACCGTCACGATGAAGGCGATCGGACGCCCTTTCATCCCCTGCCTCCCCCCGGGATTACCGCTCCCCGCCGAGCTCCCAGGCCTTCCGGTACATCGCGGCGGCCTTCCCGAGCTCCTTCGCCTCCTCGTACGCCCGTCCCGCGAGCGCCCGCGTCTGCGCGTCCATCGGGTTCAGGTCGATCGCCTCGCGGATCCGCACCGAAGCTCCGGCGACGTCTCCCTTGCGGGCCATGACGGCGGCCTTGAGGAGCAGGGCCGGCGGGTACGCGGCCCCTTTCTTCAGCGCCTCGTCCGCCTCGCGCTCGGCGCTTCCCGCATCGCCCATCGCCCAGTATACGCGCGCGAGTCCGGTCCGTGCCATCACGTTTTCCCCCTCGGACGCGATCGCCGCCTCGAACGCTTTCTTCGCCTCCTCCAGCCTCGACTTGTCCTTCTTCGCCAGGGACAGGTACGCGTCTCCCAGCAGGATGTTGGGGGCGGCCCACTTCGGGTCCGCCGCCGCGGCCATTTTCAGCTTCGGCTCCGATTTGTCGAGCATCCCGAAAGCGTACAGCCGGCGCCCGAGGTTGTAGTTGAGCAGCGCCTGCCGTTTGGGCTTGTACCCGGCATCGGCCTTCGCGATGGCGGCTTCCTCCTTCGGCTTCATCCCGAGGAGCGATTCCGCAAGCCCCTTCATTTCGAGAAAGACGTACGTCGGGTATCCGTTGTATGCCTCGCGAAGGACGTTCCCGGCTCCGAGGATCGCCGTGGAGGGGACCGCCACGACGCCGTAGTTGCGGAACGTCTCCAGCCCCGGGTCGAGAACGACGGGGTAGGTCAGCTTGAGGGAGGCGGCCTTCTCCCGGATGGTTCTCATATCCTCGTCCGCCGTGTGCTCGTGCTCGACGTTGACCGCGATCGCCTTCAATCCTTTCGGACCGAGCGTATCGACGAGTTTCTGGACATCGGCCAGCTCCGCGAGCGACCGGCTGCTCCAGGTCGCCCAGAAGACGACCAGCACCGCGTTGTCCCCCTTGAACGACTCGAGGGAGACCTGCTTGCCGGCGAGATCCGCCAGCTTGAACGGCGGGGCTTCGGCCCCCGCCTGCACGTTCTTGAACGCCGCGGCCGCCTTCGGGGCGGCGTAGAGGCCGGCGGCGAACACCAGGGCCGCCGCGAAGATCTTTCCTGTGCTTCCCGGACGTTTCATCGTTTCCGATCGCGGGGGACAAGCCTCCCGCATCCTTCCGTTATTTCCGAAGGAAGCTTTTGTCGGCGGAGTGCGGGTCGTGGCACGACACGCACCCCGTGGCCCTAGCCTGCTTCAGATGCTTCTCGGAGCTTTTCTGGTCGTGGCACATCCTGCACAAAACCTCCGGGGCGGCCACCGCCTGGAAACGGTTCGGGGAGCCGTGCGGGTCGTGGCAGGAGATGCAATCCCCGCTTCCAAGAGGGCCGTGCACGAACTTCTTCGTGTCCTTCCGGACGTGGCACCGGTAGCACATGGTGTCCACGGGACGGGCGACGCGGTACCCCTTCCGCTCTTCCGGGTGGCACCCCGCGCACTTCTTCACGTCAGGATGGTAGACGTACCCCGGCTTGTCGAGGACCGGGGCGGCGACATTTCCCGCGGACACGGAAAAGGCGGGGTTGAGCAGCCACCCCGCCGCGAAGAACACCGGCAACCATGCAACCCGGACGGCCCGGAAACCCGATCGTGCCATGGCGATCCTCCGGACTACTCCTTGATGAACTTCTCGACCGCCTTCCGGTAATATTTGACCGCGTTGGGAAGGTCTCCCTTCTTCTCGTACGCGACGCCCAGCCAGAAGTACGCCTTCTCGGGCTTCGGGTTCAGCATCGCGGCGTCGGAGATCTCCCGGATCGCCTTGTCGGCCTCCCCCTTCTCCAGGTGAACGGTGCCGATTCCCAGCTGGGCCTCCTTGCTGTTCGGCGCCAGCTCCCTGGCCTTCGTGAACTGGACGAGCGCGTCGTCGTACTTCTTGGACGCAACGAGCGATTCCCCGAAGGCGATGCGGGCGGCAGGGTTCTTCGGATCGATCTCCACCGCCTTGCCGAAACGCTCCGCCGCCTTGTCCGGCATCCCGCGCTTGAGGAGCGTCCGCCCCAGCGAGATCAGCCGCTCCGACTCGCTCTCCTCCTTGCTCTTCTTCGCCGACTCCACCGGGGTGATGCCCTTCCGGTACTCTTCCTCCGTCATCAGCCCGGCGACGACCTTCGCCTTGCCCCCCACCACGTCCTTGAAGTCGCGGCCGTGGTTGCTGTGCTCGAAGACGAACTTCCCGTCCTTCCCGATGATACCGCTGGCGGGGAGGATGAAAAGCCCGTAGTCGCCGTACACCTTCTGGTCCTTGTCCTGTGCGATCGGGAAGGGAATCCCGAACTCCGCGATCGCCTTTTTCGCCTCCTCCGCGGTGTCCGTGTAGGAGGCGACCACGAGAAATTCGATCCCCTTCGGCGAAAGCTCCTTGTGGAGGGCGACCAGGTCCTTCAACTGGTCCTTCGACCGCTCCTGGGAGAGCTTGACGAACGACAGGATCGTGATCTTCCCCGAATCCGGCTTGAACGCGACGTCCTTCCCCTCGAAATCCTTCAGGGTGAAGGGGAGCGCCGGGCTCCCCTCCTTCATGTTCCGGAACGCGGAGCCGGTGCCCGGCACCGTCGAGAAGAACAGCGCCACCAACGCGGAAAAAAGGACGACGGACCAACGGTATGTGTGTCGAGCCATCGCCCGCCCCCTACTCATACTTCACCGGGCTCACCCGGTCGTACGCCTTCGGCTTGTGGCACCCCACGACGCACGAACCGCCGTTCTGCGTTCTCGTGAAGTTGACCGGCAGCTTCCAGCTCCCGCCGAAGGGGACCTCTTTCCGGATGTGCTTGTCCTGGCTCCCCGCGTGGACCTCGTGGCACGCCTTGCACGACCGCCCCTTCTCCTTGTTCACGTGGAGGAAGTGCATGTTCGTGTCGCCGTTGCGGAAATTCGTGAGCTTCGTCGTGATCTTGTCGAGCGCGATGTCCTTGTTGTGGCAGTCGAAGCACATCGCGTACGACTCGGTGGCGTACGGCTTGTAGAACTCCTTCGGGAAATATTTCTTGAGGACCAGCGGGTTCGCGCTGCCGTGCGGGTCGTGGCAGGCGTAGCAGTCGTTCTGCTGGACCGGCCCGTGGAGGTTCTTCGCCGCCCGCACCTGCGCCCCCATGTCCTTGTGGCAGGTGTAGCAGATGTCCTTGGTGTGGGTCTTGAGCTGCCGCGGGTAGTCGGAGGAGTGCGGCGTGTGGCACGTGGTGCACGGCCCCTTGTCGAGCGCCTGGTGGCGGACGGTGGAGGCCTTGAGGTGATCGTCGACCTTCTTGTGGCACGACAGGCACAGGGCCGAACCTTCCATCGACTGCATGAACGGATGGTCGGAGTTGTGCGCGTCGTGGCACTTGAGGCACGACTCCTGGGCCGGCTTGTGCGGGTACTTCCGGGTGAACTCGGCTTTCCGGTCCTCGTGGCACAGGAAGCATACGTCGTTCCCCTTCGCCTCGAGCTGGAACTTGTTCGGGGAGGAGTGCGGATTGTGGCACACGTTGCAGTCGCCGGATGCGACCGGCCCGTGCTGGAACTTCCGCACCATCTGGGTGTTCTTGTGGCAGCTGTAGCAGAGCTCCGAAGTCTTGACCTTCTTCAGCTGCTTTGGCGCGTCGGACTGGTGAGGGTTGTGGCAGCCGGTGCACTCCCCCTTCTTCACGGGGGTGTGCTTGAACTCGTTCTTGTCCACCGGCTGGTGGCACTTCTCGCAGAGCGCCTTGCCCGTGGCCACCAGCTTGAAGTCGGGCCCCTTCGACGTGGGGTGCCCCTTCTTCGATTCGGCGTGGCAGACCGTGCACTGGCCGACCCCCACGGGACCGTGGATGTATTTCGCCTTTCCCATCTGCGCGTGGCACTTGGCCGATACGCAGGTGTCCTCGGCAAGCGCGACCCCGACGAACATCACGGACAACGCGAACAACGTCGTGCCGAGCACCGTCCAGAACTTTCGCATGCCGCCCCCTCCCTGCCGTTCGAGGATTTGGTCTATGTCGCTCCGGGAAAAAACCGCATCAGCCCCCGCCGTACGAATGGAGGCCGGAAAGAACCAGGTTGACGCCCAGGTAGCACATGACGGTCGCGAGGAATCCCGCGATCGACAGGATGGCCGCGCGCTTCCCGTACCACCCGCGGGTGATCCGGGCATGGAGGAAGGCGGCGTACACCAGCCACACGATGAGGGACCACGTCTCCTTCGGATCCCACGACCAGTACGTCCCCCAGGCGTAGTTGGCCCACGCCGCTCCGGTGATGATCCCCGCGGTGAGGAACGGGAAACCCCAGATGATCGACCGGTACACGAGGTCGTCGAGCGTCTTGCACGCGGGAAGAAGGCCGATCACCCCCGCCGACACCTTCGCCTCCTCCTGTTTCGCCTTCAGGAGGTACATGAGGGCGGCGCCGGCGGACACGGCGAACGCGGCGTACCCGACGAAGCAGGTGATGACGTGCGCGTGCAGCCAGTACGACTGCAGCGCGGGGACCAGCGGCTGGATGCTGCTGTCGTTCTTGATGGCGAACAGCATCGTGGCGAAGGCGATCGGCATCACGAAGGCGCCGAACGTGCGGCTGCCGTACTTCCTCTCGACGACCAGGTAGAACAGGTTGATCGACCAGGCGAAGAAGACCAGCGACTCGTACAGGTTGGTGACCGGGATGCGGCCGATCCCCATCTGGTACGACTCGTACCAGCGGACCCCGAGGGCGGCGGTGGACACGACGGCGGCAAGGACGCAGACCCAGGTGCCGAACGCGGAGATCTTCTCGTTGTTCGCGTAGAGGGCTCCGATGTACAGGGCCGACGCCACGCCGAACAGGACGGTGGTCAGGTTGAACAGGATGACGTTGCTCATCGGGACGGGGCTCCTGCGGCTTTCTCCGGAGCGGCGATCACAGCTCCGCCGCCTTCACGCCGGTCTGTATTTTCTCAAATCTCTTTTCGAAGGCAAGCCGGTTCCGGCTGGCGGCCCCCGCGAGGACGACTTCCACGCGCCCGTCCTGCGACTTCGATAGCCGGACCCACACGCGCTGGTGGGAAAGGAAGAACGCCATGATGATCCCGACGACCATCAGCGCGCAGCCGAGCCACACGACGTTGACGCCGGGGTCCTTGGCCACCTGCAGGCCGGTGAATTGCCGGACGTTCAGGCCGGAGAAGGAGAACACGAGCGAATCGTTCCGCTGCCGGTCGAGGTCGGGGCGGGACTGGTACACCCAGAACTCCGCCGAAGGCTTCCCCGGCCTGTCGACCACCAGCTGGAGCGCGGGCCCGTTTCCCTGCAGGTTCTGATCGTAGTTCACGCCGCGGACCGTGCCGTACCCTTCGATCCGCATCGGCTCGTTCGGCGGGAGGGCGAGGGTTCCCATCGGGGAGCCGTCGGCCTTCCGGACGGCCACCTGGGCGGTCGCGCCCCCGGCCTGTCCGTAGCTCGACTGGTAGAACCAGATCCCCTTGTACTGGAGCGGGTCGTTCACCACGACATCTTTCTTGCGAAGGACCTCCCGGCCGCCCTCCAGGACGGTCAGGTCGGAAATGTACGCCTTCGGCTGGCCGCTCGGGTACGTCTCGACCCGGAAGCTGTTGCACCGGACGGTGAAGCCGAGTTCCTGCACGCGGCTCCCGCCGCGCACCGGAACCTGCGAGACCGATTCTCCTTCGGGGATATTGACGTACCCCTTGAACCCGAGCACGTTCCCCACGATCGCGCCGATGAAGATGATGATGATCGACAGGTGGGTGACGTATACGCCGAACCGCGAGGCGACGCCGCTTTCGGCGTACAGGTGGACCTCCCCGCCTTCCTCGGTCGCCACGGGTTTCGCGAAGGCGGACGAGAGCGCCTCTGCGTACTTCGAGGCCCAATCCGGCACGGTCCCCTTCTTCTTCCACCGGTCCACCTGGGAAAGGGTCTTTTCGAGGTTCCCGTCGAGCTTCGTGCGGGGGTTCCGGACGACCTTCCACATCCTCGGGAAACGGTCGATGGTGCAACAGGCGAGGTTGACGGTGAAGAGCACCAGCAGGAGCAGGAACCACCAGGCGTGGTACATGTCGAACAGGTTGATCCGGTCCATCAGGGCGAACGCCCAGTCCTCGTAGATCTGGTGGTATTTCTCGGGCGGCTGGTTCTGCTCGATGATCGTGCCGAAGATCGATGTGACCGCCAGGACGATCAGGGTGATGATGGCGAGTTTTACGGATATGAAAAAATCCCACACCCGGTCCATCGGGGACGGGGCGCGTTTATCGTCGGGCATTCAAGGTCACCTTCGGCTAAGAGGAGTGTATACTGTATACCAGAATCGACGCCGACCCGTCAATCGGAAACGTCGCCCGGTCGGATAAGGAAAGAGGGCGGGGAAACCCCGCCCTCTCTTGATTGCCGGACCTTCGAACCGCCTACTTCTTGTGGCAGTCGTCGCACTTGGTCGGGCCCTTCTTCTCCTTCTGGTGGCACCCCTTGCACTTGGTGTGCATGGCGTCCTTCAGGGCGACCGCGTCCTTCCCCTTTTCGGCCTTGTGGCAGGAGAAGCACTTCTGCTCCTTGCCCGCCGCGTCCTTGTGGTGGCACTCCGCGCACTTGCCGATCTTCTCGCCGTGCGCCTTGTGGTTGAACGTGACCGCCGCCTTCGTCTTCTGGACATCCTTGATGGTGGCCTTTTCCGGAGCGTCGGCCGCCACGATCGCGCCGGCCGAGAACACGGTCAGCACGACGACTGCCAGTAGCGTCGCGAACTTCCTCATTCGAACTCACCCCCTCCCCGTGTGGTTTATAGCCAGAGATTGCATCGGGCGCAACGTTCCGACTCGAGCCGCGCGCAATCTTCGGTGAACCGCTTTTCGACCTCTTCGAAGGTCCCCCGGCGCTTCCCGGGGAGCAGCCGCTCCGCCTGCCGGCGTATCCGCCACTCGGGGCGATCGGGCTCCTGCCGCTCGAACCGCCTGCGGTAGTTGTCCCTGTACCGCGCCTTCCCGACCTCTTCGACGCACAGGTTCCCGTAGATATTCAGCGCGGCGACCCGCCCCGAGGCCGACGCCTCGACCACGGTGCCGGGACCGCGCACGCAGTCCCCGCAGGCATAAGCGGCGATTTTAGATTCCCCCCCCTTAAAAATCAAGCGGAAAACGTGGTGCTTTTCGTCGACGGCCTTCCGGACCGCCGTGGGAGGGATGAACGGGAGCTCCGCCCGGCTGCCGATCGCCATGATCACCGTGTCGGCGGCGACTTCGAATTCGCTGCCCGACACCGTACGGGGGACGACCCGTCCCTTCGGATCGAGATCGACCCGCTCGACGCGGAGCGCTTCGAACCCGGTCACCTGGCCGTCCTTCATCACGAACCGCTTCACCGCCGTGCCGGGGAGCAGTTTCGCCCCTTCCTCGAGCGCCTCCTCGATCTCCCAGGGGAAGGCGGGCATCGTCTCGCGCGACTCGATGCAGGCGATGGTGACCTCCTGGGATCCCATGCGGAGGGCGGTTCGGGCGACGTCGATCGCCACGTTCCCGCCGCCGATCACCACGACGCGGCCGTGCAGGTGGGGGGGCCGCTTTTTCCGGACGCGCGTGAGGAACGTCAGCGCGTCGTGGAAACCCTGGTCTTCTCCGCCGGCCCCGGGCAGGCGCAACGCCTCCCACGTCCCGACGGCGACGAGAACGGCGTCGAATCCCTCCGCTTCGAGGGACGCGAAGGTCGCATCCGTTCCGAAGGTGACCCCTCCGCGGAAGTGGATCCCGCGGGCGAAGATGCCCTTGACGTCGGACAGGAGCGACTCGTGCGGGAAACGGAATTCGGTGACACCATACCGCATCATTCCGCCCGGTTCCTCGTTCGAATCGATCACCGTGACGCGCGCGCCCATGCGCGCAAGGGTGTTCGCCGCCGAAAGCCCGGCGGCGCCGGCGCCGACGACCGCCACCCTGGGTCCGGGGACCCCTTC
>JACRNP010000130.1 GCA_016234845.1 Deltaproteobacteria bacterium
CATCGGGTTCGCCAAGCAGATCGGGGACATCGCGGACGGCGCCGCGGGGGTCCTCGAGTTCTGCGCGATCGCGCTGGTGCTGACCGGGCTGACGGTGCACTGGTACTGCCGCTCGGTGCGGTTCACGATCCTGCCGATCGCCTGCTCGCTCACCTCACTCGTCTGGCAGTTCGGCACCCTTCGGATCCTCGGGTACGGCCTGGACCCGCTGGCGGTCCTGGTCCCCTTCCTGGTCTTCGCCATCGGCGTATCGCACGGCGTCCAGCAGATCAATTTCATCGTCCGGGGTCTTGCCCACGGGAAGAGCACGGAGGAGGCGGCGCGGGAGAGCTTCTCGGGCCTTCTGATCCCGGGGACGCTCGCCCTCATCACGGCGATCGTGTCGTTCATCACGCTGGTGCTGATCCCGATCCCGATGGTCCGCGAGCTGGCGATCACCGCCTCGATCGGGGTGGGGTACAAGATCGTGACGAACCTGGTGATGCTCCCGGTGGCCGCGTCGCTGTTCACGTTCACGAAGGAGTACGCGGACGGGGCGATGGTCAAGCGGGAGGAGCGGTCCCGCTGGCTTCACGTGATCGCCCGCGTGGCCGAGCCGAGGAACGCCGTCATCACCGTTCTGGTCACGGCGGCGATCTTCGGGGTGTCGGTGTGGAAGAGCCAGGGGCGGGTGATCGGGACCCTCCTCCCCGGGGCGCCGGAGCTTCGGCCGGACGCCCGGTTCAACCGGGACGCGGTCGCCATCTCCGAGGGGTACGACATGGGGCTGGACTGGCTGACGGTGGTGTTCGAGGCCCCTCCCGCCTCGGACCGGAACTCGGCGATCGGGGCGTTCGTGGACGACTTCACCTGGAGGATGTCGAACGTGCCGGGCGTGATGTCGGTCGACTCGTACTCCAACCAGCTCCGCCTCTACAACGAGGGATACAACGAGGGGAACCCGAAGATGTCGGTGATCCCGGTCGACCCCGGGAACACCGCGGGGCTGAACGCCGAGATCGCGCGGCTTCGGGGGTACATGAACAAGGACGCCAGCATGACGGCGGCGCACATGTACCTGACCGACCACAAGGCGGTGACGATCAACCGCGTCATCCTGGCGGCGAAGGAGTTCCGCAACACCCACCACCAGGACAACGTCACGGTGCGGCTGGCGGCGGGGAACGCGGGCGTGCAGGCGGCGATCAACGACGAGGTGGAGAAGAGCGAGGTGCCGATGATGCTGTACGTGTACGCCGCGATCCTCGTCCTGGTCTTCCTGGCGTACCGGGACGTCCGTGCGATGATCGCGTGCTGCATGCCGCTGGCCGTGGGGACGTTCATCGGGTACTGGTTCATGAAGGAGCTGAACATCGGGCTCACGGTGGCCACCCTCCCCGTGATGGTCCTCGCGGTGGGGATCGGCGTGGACTACGCCTTCTACATCTACAACCGGCTCCAGCTTCACCTCGGCCAGGGGGCCACCATCTACGAGGCCATGGAGAAGGCGCTCGCCTTCGAGGCGATGGCGACCATCTTCACGGCGATCACCCTGGCGGCCGGCGTGGTCACCTGGTCGTTTTCGCTGAAGTTCCAGGCGGACATGGGGAAGCTCCTCGCGTTCATGTTCCTGGTCAACCTGGTCATGGCGATGACCGCGCTCCCGGCGGTGGCCGTGATCCTCGACCGGATCATCCCGCGGAAGAGCCCCGTGCACGTTTCCGAAATCCTGACCCATCCCGGCGCGGAATGACCAAAGGCGATACGGAGAGGACCGACATGCGGACAACGGTTTTTCACGGCGGGCGATCCGGGGTTCTTCTTGCCCTGGCTCTCTGTGCGTTCCTGGCCTGCCCGGCCTTCGCCCGGGAGGGGGACCCTCCCCCCGTCCCGGGCGACGGGGCCCGGCCCTCCTCCCTGAAGATACAACCGGCGGAGGCCACCACCGCGGCGACCACGGCGATGATCCTCTCCGCGGCGCGCGCGGGAAAGCGGATCGTCGCGGTGGGAAACCACGGCGTCGTGCTTTTGTCGGACACCGACGGCGCCGACTTCCGGCAGGCGAAGTCGGTGCCGGTCCGCTCCACCCTGTCGGCGGTCTTCTTCGTCGACGAGAAAACCGGGTGGGCGGTGGGGCAGTGGGGCGTCGTCCTGCGGACCGACGACGCGGGCGAGAGCTGGACGCTGCAGCGGCACGACACGACCGTGGACCAGCCGCTCTTTTCGGTCTGGTTCCGGGACCGCCAGCGCGGGTACGCGGTCGGGCTCTGGTCCCTGATGATCGCCACCGCCGACGGGGGGAAGACGTGGACGCCGGTTGCGATTCCGCCCCCCCCCGGCGGGAGCAAGGCCGACCGGAACCTGCTCAAGATCTTCGCGAACCGGATGGGGACCCTGTTCATCGCGGCGGAGCAGGGGATGATCCTGAAATCGTACGACGGCGAGAAATGGACGTACGTCAACACCGGGTACAAGGGATCGTTCTGGACCGGGATCGTCCTCAGCAACGGCACGATCCTGGTGGGGGGGTTGCGCGGGACGATCTACCGGAGCGCCGACGACGGCAGGACGTGGCGGGAGGCCAGATCCGATTTCAAATCGTCGATCACCGACTTCGCGGAGGCGGGCGGAAAGGTGTTCGCCGCGGGACTGGACGGCGTGTTCCTGGAGAGCGACAACCACGGGGCCACCTTCCGGGGGAGCCAGCGGGAGGACCGCCTCCCGTTCACGGCGATCTCCGTGAACAGCACCGGGAAGCTCGTGAAATTCTCCAAGCGGGGCGTCGTCGCCGACTCCCCGCCCGCGCCGGCGAAGTAAGGGCCCGGAAAGGCCCGAATGGTCCCCGGGGAGTCCACTCCATGAAACCGTTCGACAGGGCGGCGATGTTCGACAAGCCGGAACCGCTTGCCGGGGTCCGGGTCCTCGAGGTGTGCTCGGTGGTCCTCGGGCCCGCGACGTGCGACTACCTCGCGGAGTTCGGCGCGGAGGTGATCAAGTTCGAGGGGCAAAAGGGGGACCAGATGCGGTTCGTCACCCCCTACGCGTTCTTCTGGAACGGGATGTCCCCCGGGCTGGAGATCGAGAACCACAACAAGTACTGGGTCGGGATGCACGTCGGGAACCCCCGCGCCCGGGAGCTGTTCCTCGAGCTGGTCA
>JACRNP010000131.1 GCA_016234845.1 Deltaproteobacteria bacterium
CCGGTCGGCGAGCCGGTCGATGATCTCGCCGCCCTCGATCAGGGCCCGCACGCCGATCCCGTCGAGCGTCTGGCAATCCTCCTCGACGACGATGCAGTCCTGCGCCACGTCGACGAGGCGCCGGGTCAGGTACCCGGAGTTCGCCGTCTTCAAGGCCGTGTCCGCCAGTCCTTTCCGGGCGCCGTGGGTGGAGATGAAGTACTCGCCCACGGAGAGCCCCTCGCGGAAGTTCGAGCGGATCGGCGTCTCGATGATCTCCCCCGACGGCTTGGCCATGAGGCCGCGCATGCCGGCCAGCTGCATCATCTGCTTGTCGGATCCGCGCGCGCCGGAATCGGCCATCATGTAGATCGGGTTGAAGCTCTGGACCTTGCGGTCCTTCCCGTCCTTCCCCTTCATCGCCTCGGTCCCCATCTCCTTGAGCATCTCCTTGGCGATGCGCTCGGTGGCGGCGGACCAGATGTCGACGACCTTGTTGTACCGTTCTCCGGGGGTGATGAGCCCCTCGACGTGCTCGTTGATGACCTTTCCCAGGTCGTCGGACGCCTTGTCGAGGATCGACTTCTTGCTCGAGGGGATCACCATGTCCTTGATGCTGATGGAGATCCCGGAGAGCGTCGCGTAGTGGAATCCGGTGTTCTTCAGCTGGTCCGCGAGGATGACCGTCGCCTTCTGGCCGCAGTTCCGGTAGGTGACGTCGATCAGCTCCGCCAGGTCCTTCTTCTTCATCAGCTTGTTCACGTAGTCGAACGGCACTTCCTTCGGCACGACCTCGTACAGGAGGACCCGGCCGACGGTGGTGTCGAGCGTCTTCCCCCCGATCCGGACCTTGATCGAGGCCTGGAGCTCCACCGCCCCGTCGTCGTACGCGATGCGGACCTCCTCGGGGCCGGAGAACACCTTCCCCTCCCCCTTGCGCCCCTCGCGGAGGCGGGTGAGGTAGTAGATCCCCAGCACGATGTCCTGCGAGGGGCCGATGACCGGTTTCCCGTGCGCCGGGGAGAGGATGTTGTTCGTGGACATCATGAGGACACGCGCCTCCATCTGCGCCTCGATGGACAGCGGGACGTGGACGGCCATCTGGTCCCCGTCGAAATCCGCGTTGAACGCGAAGCAGACCAGCGGGTGGAGCTGGATCGCCTTCCCCTCGATGAGGACCGGCTCGAACGCCTGGACCCCGAGCCGGTGGAGCGTCGGAGCGCGGTTCAGCATGACGGGAAGCTGCCGGATGACCTCGTCGAGGGCGTCCCAGACCTCCCGCTTCTCCTTCTCCACCATCTTCTTGGCCTGCTTGATGGTGGTGGCGTGGCCGGCTTCCTCGAGCTTGTTGAAGATGAACGGCTTGAACAGCTCGAGCGCCATCTTCTTGGGAAGTCCGCACTGGTGGAGCTTGAGCTCCGGCCCGACGACGATCACGGAGCGTCCCGAGTAGTCGACCCGCTTGCCGAGGAGGTTCTGGCGGAACCGGCCGCCCTTGCCCTTCAGCATGTCGGAGAGCGATTTCAGCGGCCGCTTGTTCGAACCGGTGATGAGCTTGCCGCGGCGGCCGTTGTCGAAGAGGGCGTCGACCGCCTCCTGCAGCCTCCGCTTCTCGTTCCGGATGATGATCTCCGGGGCCGACAGGTCGAGCAGGCGCTTCAGGCGGTTGTTCCGGTTGATCACGCGCCGGTACAGGTCGTTCAGGTCCGAGGTGGCGAAACGGCCGCCGTCCAGCGGGACCAGGGGACGCAGGTCCGGAGGGAGGACCGGGATCACGTCCTGGACCATCCACTCCGGCCGCTGCTCGCTGTCGCGGAACGCCTCGACGATCTTGAGGCGCTTGGAGACCTTCTTCTTCTTCGCCTCGGAGGCGGTGTCGGACATCTCCTTCCGGAGCGCCTCCGACAGCTTGTCGAGGGAAAGCTCGGAGAGGAGGACCTTGATCGCCTCCGCCCCCATGCCGACGCGGAAACGCTCCTTCAGCAGCTCTAGCTTTTCCTTGTCGCCCTTGAACTTCTCGCGGAACTCCTCGACCTTCTCGCGGTACTTCCCCTCGGAGAGGATCTCCTGCTTCTGGACGTCGGTCTCCCACGGGTCGATGACGATGTACTTCTCGAAGTAGATGACCGCCTCGACGTCCTTCATCGGCATGTCGAGGATGGTCGCGATCCGGCTCGGCAGGCTCTTCAGGAACCAGATGTGGGCCACGGGGGACGCGAGCTCGATGTGCCCCATCCGCTCGCGCCGGACCTTCGACTGGATGACCTCCACGCCGCACTTCTCGCAGACGATCCCGCGGTGCTTCATCCGCTTGTACTTGCCGCAGTTGCACTCGTAGTCCTTGATGGGCCCGAAGATCTTCGCGCAGAACAGGCCGTCCCGCTCGGGCTTGAAGGTGCGGTAGTTCAGCGTCTCCGGTTTCTTGACCTCCCCGTGCGACCATTTGCGGATCTGCTCGGGGGACGCGATCGATATGCGGATCCCGGAAAAATAGAGGGGATCCTTCGGCTTTTCGGCTCGGGTGAAGAGGTCTTCCACGAATGCCTCCCGGTATCTGGTCCCTTCGAAAAGGGGTTGCCTACTGGTTTTCCTCGCTGATGAGCTCGACGTCCAGCCCCAGCGCCTGGAGCTCCTTGATCAGGACGTTGAACGACTCGGGCACGTCGTCCGACTTGACGGTCAGGAACTCCTGCAGCGTGTACGCCGCTCCGTACGCCTCCAGCGCCCAGACTTCCATCTCGCCGAGACGCTGCCCCCCGAACTGCGCCTTCCCTCCGAGCGGCTGCTGGGTGACGAGCGAGTACGGCCCCGTCGACCGGGCGTGGATCTTGTCGTCCACCAGGTGGTGCAGCTTGAGCATGTACATCGACCCGATGGTCACCGGCTGCTGGAACGAGATCCCGGTGCGGCCGTCGTACAGGACCGTCTGGCCGTTTTCCGGGAACCCGGCGAAGTTGAGGTAGTCCCGGATCTCCCCTTCCGTCGCGCCGCTGAAGACCGGCGAGGCGAGGAAGACCCCGTTGCCCATCCGGACGGCGACTTCGCGGACCTCGTCGTCGGACAGGTTGTCCAGGTACGACCGGAACCGCTCCGAGTTGTAGATCTTGAGGAGCCAGTCCCGCATGGCCCTGGCGCTGAAATCCTTCTCCATCATCCGCTGGATCTGCTCCCCCAGCCCCTTGGCGGCCCACCCGAGGTGCGCCTCCATGATCTGCCCGACGTTCATCCGGGAGGGGACGCCGAGCGGATTGAGCACAATGTCGACCGGCGCCCCGGAGGCGGTGTACGGCATGTCCTCCTCGGGGAGGATCCGCGAGATGACCCCCTTGTTCCCGTGGCGGCCCGCCATCTTGTCGCCCACCGAAAGCTTCCGCTTCATGGCGACGTACACCTTCACCATCTTGAGCACGCCGGGAGGAAGCTCGTCGCCCCGACGGACCCGGGAGATCTTCTCGTCGAACAGCGCCTTCACGACCCCCACCTGGTCGAGGGCGACGCGGTACTTGTCGGACAGGAGGTCCTTCAGGCCCGGGTCCTCCTCGACGCCGATCTCGGCCCAGCGGTCCTTCGGGATCTCCTCGAGGACCTCTTCCGTGATCCTCTTCTTCTTCGCCAGCAGGATCTCGGTCTTGTCCTCCGTGACGATCCGCACGGCGGAGGTCTTTCCGAGGATCAGCGGCTTCATCTTCGCGTAGGCGGACTCGAGGATGATCCGGATCTCGTCCTCCTGGTCCCGGAGAAGCCGGTCGAGCTCGCGCTCTTCCAGCATCTGGGCGCGATCGTCCTTCTCGCCCCCCTTCCGGGTGAACACCTTGGCGTCGATGACGATCCCCTCGATCCCCGGCGGCACGCGGAGCGACGAATCCTTCACGTCCCCCGCCTTGTCCCCGAAGATCGCCCGCAGCAGCTTCTCCTCCGGGGAGAGCTGCGTCTCGCCCTTGGGAGTGACCTTGCCGACCAGGATGTCCATCGGCTTCACGCGTGCGCCGATCCGGATGATGCCGCTCTCGTCCAGGTCCTTCAGCGACTCCTCGCTGATGTTCGGGATGTCCGCGGAGATCTCCTCCTTGCCGAGCTTGGTCTCCCGCGCGACGCACTCGAACTCCTCGATGTGGATCGAGGTGAAGATGTCCTCCTTGACGATCTTCTCGGAGATGAGGATGGAGTCCTCGAAGTTGTACCCGCCCCAGGGCATGAAGGCGACCAGCACGTTCCGGCCGAGGGAAAGCTCCCCGTCGCTGGTCGCCGGGCCGTCCGCGATCACCTCCCCGGCGGCGACCTTCTGGCCGAGGCTGACGATCGGCTTCTGGTTGATGCACGTGTTCTGGTTGGAGCGGCGGAACTTGACCAGGGTGTAGATGTCGGCGCCGTACTTCCCCTGGCTGTCCGGCTCTTCCGACCGGACCACGATCCTGCGCGCGTCGACCGACTCGACCGTGCCGTTGCGGCGGGCCGCGACGGCGGCGCCGGAATCCCTCGCGACCACCGCTTCCATCCCGGTGCCCACGAACGGCGGTTCGGTGCGAAGGAGGGGGACCGCCTGCCGCTGCATGTTGGACCCCATGAGGGCCCGGTTCGCGTCGTCGTGCTCCAGGAACGGGATGAGGGAGGCGGCGACCGAGACCAGCTGGTTCGGGGAGACGTCCATCAGGGTGACGTCGGCGGAGCGCACCATCGCGAACTCCCCCCCCTGCCGCGCGATCACGACGTCCTGCAGGAACTTCCCCTTCTTCGCGTCGACGGCGGCGTTCGCCTGCGCGATGACGTGCCGCTCCTCCTCCATCGCCGAAAGGAACACGATCTCCTTCGTCACCGTGGAATCCTTCACGACCCGGTACGGCGTCTCGATGAACCCGAACTCGTTGATGCGGGCGAAGGTCGACAGCGACGCGATCAGACCGATGTTCGGGCCTTCCGGGGTCTCGATCGGGCAGATCCGGCCGTAATGGGTCGGATGGACGTCCCGCACCTCGAATCCCGCCCGTTCGCGGGTCAACCCTCCCGGCCCCAGCGCGGAGACGCGGCGCTTGTGCGTGACTTCCGAGAGGGGGTTGGTCTGGTCCATGAACTGGGACAGCTGCGACGACCCGAAGAACTCCTTGATCACCGCGGAAACCGGCTTCGCGTTGATGATGTCGTGGGGCATCAGCGTCTCGATGTCCTGCAGCCCCATCTTCTCCCGGATCGCGCGCTCCACCCGGACGAGGCCCATCCGGAACTGGTTCTCGATCAGCTCCCCGACGGTCCGGACGCGGCGGTTTCCCAGGTTGTCGATGTCGTCCGCCTCTCCGACGCCGTTCTTCAGCCCGATGAGGTAGCGGATGACGCGCAGGATGTCCTCCTGCGTGAGCACGGTGTTCCCGAGGTCGTCCCCGGTGATCCCGAGCTTGTGGTTCAGCTTGAGGCGGCCCACCCGGGACAGGCTGTACCGTTCCGGGTTGAAGAACATGTTCGTGAAGAGCGAATCCGCCGCGTCCTTGGTCGGCGGGTCGCCCGGGCGCATCTTCTTGTAGATCTCCTTCAGCGCCTCCTCGCGGGTCCGTATCTTGTCGGTGACCAGCCCCTCCCAGATCGCCCGGTCGGTGTTTTCCAGGGTGAACACCGACACCTTGCGCACCTTCTTCTCGCGGAGCTTCCCGAGGGACTCCTCCGTGATCTGCTGCGCGCACTCGAGCAGGATCTCGCCGGTGGCCGGATCGGCCACGTCGGAGACGACCACCTTGCCCGCGAGGTCCTCCAGCGGGAGGGATATCCTCCCGAAGGCAACCCCTTCGCGCGCGAACCGCTCGACCCGCTTCTTCGAGATCTTCGCGCCCTTTTTGAACGCGATCTCCGCGGTGCGTTCGGGGTGGCGCACCTCGACCGGCAGCTTGAGCCCGACCATCAGCTCGGGTCGGAACTCCTTGGAGTACCGGTCACCCTCGAGGTCGATCTCCTCCACGTCGTAGAAGGTGCGCAGCAGTTCCTCGGTGCTCCGGCCGAAGGCCCGCAGGAGAACCGCGATGGGGAACTTCCGCTTGCGGTCGATCTTGATGAAGAGCTGGTCCTTGTGGTCGAACTCGAAGTCGAGCCACGACCCGCGGTACGGAATGATCCGCGCGGAGAAAAGGACCTTGCCCGAAGCGTGGGAACGCCCCTTGTCGTGCTCGAAGAAGACGCCGGGGGACCGGTGGAGCTGGCTGACGATCACCCGCTCGGTCCCGTTGATGATGAAGGTCGCACGCTCCGACATGAGCGGGATCTCCCCGAAGAAGACCTCCTGCTCCTTGACGTCCCGGATGGTCCGCGCCGTGGTCTTCTCGTCCACGTCGAAGATCACCAGCTGCACCGTGACCTTGATGGGGGCGGCGTACGTCATCCCCCGTTCGCGGCACTCCTCCTCCGACCACTTCGGCTCTCCGATGGCGTAGGAGAGGAACTCGAGGGAGGCGCGGCCGTTGTAGTCCGCAATGGGGAAGATCCCCTTGAATACGGCCTGAAGGCCGATATCCTTGCGTTTTTCGGACGATGCGTCCGCCTGGAGGAATTCGAGGTACGACTCCTGCTGCACCTCGATCAGGTTCGGTATCTCCTGCACCTTCTCGTTCTTCGAGAAGTCGACGCGCTTTACGTGGTTCCGGTAATCCAGATAGGCCATCGTGTCACCCCGGGGGTAGAGCTATGAGTGAGGCGGGGGGCGGCAACCGCCCCCCGCGGTTTCTTCGTCCCTTGCGCGGCGATCACTTCACTTCCGCCGACCCCCCGACATCCTCGATCTTCTTCTTCATCTCCTCCGCGTCCTTCTTGGCCACGCCTTCCTTGAGCGGCTTCGGCACGCCCTCGACCAGGTCCTTGGCCTCCTTGAGCCCCAGGCCGGTCAGCTCGCGGACGACCTTGATCACCTGGATCTTGTTGGCGCCGAACCCGGTGAGGACGACGTCGAACTCCGTCTTCTCCTCGGCCACGGCGGCCGCCGCGCCGGGCGCCGCTCCGGCCGCGGCGAATGCGACCGGAGCCGCCGCCGTCACGCCGAACCGGTCCTCGAGCGCCTTCACGATCTCGTGCAGTTCCAGAACGGTCATCCCTTCCACCATCGCGATGAATTCTTCCTTGTTCATGGCAGCCATTTCCTTCTATTCCTCCTTGGGAATGTTTATGATTTCTGCTTGCGGATGGACTCCAGCGCGTACACCAGCTTGCGCTGGGGGCCGGAGAGTGCCTGCGCGAGGCGGGAGAGCGGCGAGGAGAGTCCGCCGACCAGCCGGGAGAGCAGCACCTGCCGGGACGGAACGTCGGCCAGCGCCTGCACCTCCGCCGGCGTCAGCGCCTTTCCGTCGAGGTACCCCGCGCGAAGGGTGACCTTCGGGCTCCCGGCGGCGTACTCCTTCATGGCCTTGGCCAACGCGACGGGGTCTCCGTGCGCGAACGCCACCGCCGTCGGGCCCTTGAAGTTCCCGGAGAGCGCCCCGAACGGGGTCCCCTCCGCGGCCCGCCGGATCAGGGTGTTCTTGACCACCCGGAACTCCGCGTTGACCTCCCGGAGCTTCCTCCGGAGGGCCGTCATCTCGGATACCGTCATCCCGCGGTATTCCGCGACCACCGCCCCGCGCTGCGCCGCGATGACGGCTTTCAACGCTTCCACGCTTTCCGTCTTGCTCGTTTTCTTCACCGCGTCCGTTTCCCCCTTTCCCTAAGAGAAAGATTTGGTCTGTAACGACGAAACCCCCGTCAAAGGAGGAAGGCGCGGCGAAGAGAAGGGATCCTTCCGGTTCCCGGACCGCCGGCTCTCCCTTGTCTGCGCAGGACGGGCGAAGGCCGTGGCCTTTCGCCCCCTTGGTCGCCTTCCGGCGAACCCGCGGTCTTTGACAAAGGACGTTTCCGTATGTAAAGAGCGACTACTTCGCAGCAACCAGCGCGCTGGTGTTCAAGCGGATCCCGGGGCCCATCGTCGTCGACAGCGACAGCGTCCGGATGTAGGTCCCCTTGGCGCCCGACGGCTTCGCCTTCATGATCGCATCGAAAAAGGTCTGGAAATTCTCCCGGATCCTGTCGGGGCCGAAGCTCACCTTCCCGATCCCGGCGTGTAGCGTGGCGGTCTGGTCGACCCGGAACTCCACCTTGCCGCCCTTGAGCTCGCGGACCGCCCTCGCCACGTCGAAGGTGACGGTTCCCACCTTCGGATTCGGCATGAGCCCGCGGGGCCCCAGCAGCTTTCCGATCTTCCCGACCGCGCCCATCATGTCGGGCGTGGCGACCGCCTTGTCGAAGTCGAGCCACCCGCCCTGGATCTTCGCCACCAGGTCGTCGCTTCCGGCGAAATCCGCTCCCGCCTCCAGGGCCTCCTTCTCCTTCTCCCCCTTGGCGAACACGAGGACACGAAGGCTCTTTCCCGTCCCGTGGGGCAGGACCACCGATCCCCGGACCTGCTGGTCCGGGTACTTCGGGTCCACTCCCAGCCGCATCGCGACTTCCACCGTCTCGTCGAATTTCGCCTTGGCCGTATCCTTCAGGAGGGCCAGCGCTTCGTCGAGAGAGTACTTTGCCTCCCTGTTCACCTTGCCCCGTGCTTCCAGGTACTTTTTCCCGTGTTTCGGCATTTCCCCCTCCCTTCCGGCCCGCGCCGTGCCGGCGGGCCCATGTCGTGTCGAACCGTCCTGCCGCGTCAGACGACGTCGAGGCCCATGCTGCGGGCCGTGCCCTCGACGGTCTTGATCGCCGCCGCGAGGTCCTTGACGTCCAGGTCCACCATCTTGAGCTTCGCGATCTCCTCGACCTTGTCCCGGGAGATCTTCCCGCACTTCTCCCGCTTGGGGGTCTTGCTCCCCTTCTCGAGCCCCGCGGCCTTCAGCAGCAGCACCGAGGCCGGCGGCGTTTTCGTGATGAAGGTGAACGACCGGTCGGCGAACACCGTGATCACGACGGGGATGACCATTCCCTCCTGGGACGCCGTCTTGGCGTTGAAGGATTTGCAGAATTCCATGATGTTCACCCCGTGCTGCCCCAGGGCGGGGCCGACGGGGGGCGACGGGTTCGCCTTCCCCGCGACGATCTGCAGCTTGATCTGGGCAACGATCTTCTTCGCCATGGCTTCTCCTTACGCTTTTTCCACCTGGGTGAAGTCGAGTTCGACCGGCGTCGCGCGGCCGAAGATGGACACGAGGACGACCACCTTCCCCTTGTCGGGCTTGATGCTGTCCACCGTGCCGCTGAAGTTCGAGAACGGACCGTCGACCACCCGCACGTTCTCCCCCTCGGAGAAGGTGATCTTCGGCTTCGGTTTCAGCCTCCCCTCGACCATCTGCGACTTGATGTCCTCGACCTCGGTCTCCGGAATGGGGGCGGGGTTCTGCCCTCCCACGAAACCGGTCACCTTCGGCGTGTGGCGGACCAGGTGCCACGTCGACTCGTCCAGATCCATGTTGACGAGGAGGTACCCCGGGAAGAAGCTCCGGGTCCCGGTCTTCTTCTTCCCCTTCTTCATCTCCACGACCGTCTCGGCCGAGATCAGCACGTCGCCGAACCGTTCCTGCATCCCCTCCGTGGCGATGCGGTTCAGGAGCGACTCCCTGACTTTTTTCTCATACCCCGAATAGGTATGGACCACGAACCACTGTTTCGCCATCATTTCCTCTTGGGAGGGTTAGTAACTCAGGACGGAGTGGACGATCTTCCCGAGGGCGAAGTCCACCAGCCCCAGGAACGCCACGATGATGAGCACCGTCACGATGACCACGGCCGTGGAGGACGCCGTGTCCTTGCGCCCCGGCCACGTCACCTTCTTCATTTCCGTCCGGAACTCCTGGAGGAATCCCGACACCTTCTGCGCGAACCCGACGGAGGCGCCCGCGCGCCCTTCGTCGGAAGCGGTGCGGGTCCCCGGCAAGCGTTCCAGCAACCTGTCTTTTATCGACTTCGCCATCGTCTCGAATCGCTCCCGTGTCCGGAAAAGGGATGGCAGGCCAGGAGGGATTCGAACCCCCAACCCGCGGATTTGGAGTCCGCTGCTCTAGCCGTTAGAGCTACTGGCCTTCGCCCCCTCGCCTTCTACTTGGTCTCCTTGTGCGCCGTGTGCTTGCGGCAGGCGGGGCAATATTTCCTGAGCTCCAGTTTGTCGGGCGTGGTCTTCTTGTTCTTCGTGGTCGTGTAGTTCCGGTTCTTGCAGTCGGCGCACGCCAGGGTGATGATGTCCCTCATGTCCGGTTCCTCCCCTTGGACCCTTGCCTATTCCACGATTTCCGCGACGACTCCGGCGCCCACGGTGCGGCCGCCCTCGCGGATCGCGAACCGCAGCTCCTTCTCCATCGCCACCGGGGTGATCAGCTCCACCGACATCTGGATGTTGTCCCCCGGCATCACTGCGGACGGTACCCGTTGAAGAACGGCGTGTGGCGCCCCCCCTCTTCCTTCGTCAGGATGTACGCCGACGCCTTGAACTTCTTGTGCGGCGTGATCGAACCCGGCTTCGCCAGAACCTGCCCGCGCTCCACGTCGTCCTTCTTCGTCCCGCGCAGCAGAACCCCGATGTTGTCCCCCGCCTGGCCCTGGTCCAGAAGCTTCCGGAACATCTCCACGCCCGTCGCGACCGTCTTCTGCGTGTCCCGCAACCCGATGATCTCCACCTCGTCCCCGACCTTCACCACCCCGCGCTCCACACGGCCGGTCACCACCGTCCCGCGGCCCGAGATCGAGAAGACGTCCTCCACCGCCATCAGGAACGGCTTGTCGATCGCACGCTCCGGAGTCGGAATGTACGAGTCCACCGCCGCCATCAGCTCGTGGATGCACTTGCAATCCTTGCAGTCGTCCTTCCCGCAACCGCACGCCAGCGCCTTCGTCGCCGCGCCGCGGATGATCGGGGTCTTGTCCCCGGGAAACTCGTACTTGCTCAGCAGCTCCCGGACCTCCAGCTCCACCAGGTCCAGCAACTCCGGATCGTCCACCATGTCCACCTTGTTCATGAACACCACGATGTACGGAACCCCCACCTGGCGCGCCAGCAGGATGTGCTCCCGCGTCTGAGGCATCGGACCGTCCGCCGCCGATACCACCAGGATCGCGCCGTCCATCTGCGCCGCGCCCGTGATCATGTTCTTGATGTAGTCGGCGTGGCCCGGACAGTCCACGTGCGCGTAATGACGCGACTTCGTCTGGTACTCCACGTGCGCCGTCGCGATCGTGATCCCGCGCTCACGCTCCTCCGGAGCCTTGTCGATCTGGTCGAACGCCACGAAATCCGCCATCCCGCGGGCGGCCAGCACCTTCGTGATCGCCGCGGTCAACGTCGTCTTCCCGTGATCCACGTGGCCGATCGTACCCACGTTCACGTGAGGCTTCGTGCGCTCGAACTTCTGCTTGGACATGTGCGTCCCTCCTCCCCGCTGGTTAGGCGCCCTTTACCTTCGCGATCACTTCCTCGCTGACCGATTGGGGCGCCGCCTCGTAATGGTCGAACTGCATGGTGTAGGTCGCCCGTCCCTGGGTCTTCGAGCGCAGGTCGGTGG
Source organism: Deltaproteobacteria bacterium (assembly GCA_016234845.1). Classification (NCBI taxonomy): domain Bacteria; kingdom Pseudomonadati; phylum Myxococcota; class Myxococcia; species Deltaproteobacteria bacterium. Next base: position 11,460 of record JACRNP010000131.1, read on the forward strand.
CGTACCCGAACATGTGCGCCAGGGGGACGTGCGCGGCGATCACCTGGGTGTTCCCGCGGGCCTCGATCCGCTGGATCCGGCCGCGGCGGGAGCTCAGGTCCCCGATGACGTCCCCCATGAAATCCTCGGGGGAGACCACCTCCACTCCCATGACCGGCTCGAGCAGGATGGGACCGGCGTTCTGGCACGCCGCCTTGAACGCCATGGATCCGGCGATCTTGAACGCCATCTCCGAGGAGTCGACCTCGTGGTAGGAGCCGTCGATCAGGGTGATCCGGACGTCGACCACCGGGTACCCGGCGATGACCCCGCCCTCCGCCGCCTCGACGATCCCCTTCTCGACCGCCGGGATGAATTCCCGGGGGATGGATCCGCCGACGATCTTGTTGACGAACTCGACCCCCTTCGCCTTTTCCCCGGGCTCCACGGTGATCCAGACGTGGCCGAACTGCCCGCGACCGCCGGTCTGGCGGATGTACCGCCCCTCCTGCTTCGCCGCCCGCGTGACCGTCTCCCGGTAGGCGACCTGCGGCCGGCCGACGTTCGCCTCGACCTTGAACTCCCGCAGGAGACGGTCGACGATGATCTCGAGGTGCAGCTCGCCCATCCCGGAGATGAGGGTCTGCCCCGTCTCCTCGTCGTTGCGGACCTGGAAGGAGGGGTCCTCCATCATGAGCTTCTGGAGGGAGAAACCCAGCCGCTCCTGGTCGGCCTTGGTCTTCGGCTCGATGGCGATGGCGATGACCGGCTCGGGCGCCTGGATCGACTCGAGGATGATCTCGTCCTCCTGGTCGCAGAGGGTGTCGCCCGTGTACGCGGTCTTCAGCCCCACGACGGCGGCGATTTCGCCGGCGTAGATCGTCTTGATCTCCTCCCGCTTGTTCGCGTGCATCTTGAGAAGACGGCCGATCCGCTCCTTCTTCTGGCGAGTGGAGTTGTAGATGTGGTCCCCGGAGTTCAGGACCCCGGAGTATACGCGGATGAAGGTGAGGTGCCCGACGAACGGATCGTTCATGATCTTGAAGGCGAGCGCGGCGAACGGCTCGTCGTCGGCCGATTTGCGGGTCGCCTCGACGTTGCCGCGGGGATTGATCCCGACGATGGGGGGGATGTCCAGCGGAGAGGGGAGGTAGTCGACGACCGCGTCGAGCATCGGCTGGACTCCCTTGTTTCGGAACGCCGTTCCGCACACCACGGGGGTGATGCGGTTCCCGATCGTGGCCTGGCGGATCGCCGCGGTCATCTCCCCGACCTCGATCTCCTCGCCCAGCAGGTACTTCTCCAGCAGCTTGTCGTTGACGTCCGCGACCGCCTCGCACAGCTTCTCCCGGGCGGAGGCGACGGCTTCGGCCATGTCGGCGGGAATCGGCTCCTCGTGGAACTTGGCCCCGAGGGTGTCCTCCTCCCAGACCAGCGCCTTCATCCGGACGAGGTCGACGATCCCGCGGAAGCCGTCCTCCTTGCCGAGGGGAAGCTGGATGGGAACGGGGTTGGCGGCCAGCCGCTCCTTCATCATGCGGACGACGCGGTCGAAGTCCGCGCCGGTCCGGTCCATCTTGTTCACCATGGCGAGGCGGGGAACCCCGTACTTGTCCGCCTGGCGCCAGACCGTCTCGGACTGCGGCTCCACTCCGCCCACCGCGCAGAATACGGCGACCGCGCCGTCGAGGACGCGCAGCGAGCGCTCCACCTCGATCGTGAAGTCCACGTGCCCGGGGGTGTCGATGATGTTGACGCGGTGGTCGCGCCAGAAGCAGGTGGTCGCGGCGGACGTGATGGTGATCCCACGCTCCTGCTCCTGCTCCATCCAGTCCATCGTGGCGGTCCCGTCGTGGACCTCGCCCATCTTGTGCGAAACCCCCGTGTAATAGAGGATCCGCTCGGTGGTCGTGGTCTTCCCGGCGTCGATGTGGGCCATGATCCCGATGTTCCGGGTCCTGTCGAGCGGTGTTCCTCTGGACACGTGCCGTTCCTTCCCCTGTTCCCTGGCCGCCGGTCTACCAGCGGTAGTGCGCGAAGGCCTTGTTGGCCTCGGCCATCTTGTGGGTGTCTTCCTTCTTCTTGATCGTGGTCCCGCGGTTGTTGAAGGCGTCGAGCAGCTCCGCGGAGAGGCGCTGGACCATGGTCTTCTCGGCCCGGTCCCGCGCGTAACCGACCAGCCAGCGGATGGAGAGCGAGAGCCTGCGCTCCGGGCGGATCTCGACCGGCACCTGGTAGGTCGCCCCGCCGACGCGCCGGGACTTGACCGCGACCATCGGCTTCACGTTCTCGATGGCCTTCTTCAGCACGGCGACCGGGTCCTCCTTGGTCTTCTCCTTGAGGATGTCCATCGATCCGTAGACGAGGTTCTCCGCGACCCGCGCCTTCCCCTGGAGCATCACGGCGTGGATCATCTTGGCGACCAGGACGTCGCCGTACACCGGATCGGGAGAAACCGCCCTCTTGGATACGAACCCTCTCCTCGGCATGCGCAGAACCTCCTCTTGCGGCCTTTTCCCTCGCCCGACAAACGCGGACAAGGCGCTTCCCGCCTCGCGTCCCGCGAGGCAGGACTTCAAAACCCGATTTTCTTACCCTTCCCGGCGGACGCGCCGGGGAACGGCTGGTACTTCGGTTCCGGTATACGGGAAGCTATTTGGGTCGCTTGGTACCGTACTTCGACCGCGACTTCCGTCTGTCCTGGACACCAACGGAATCCAGCTTCCCACGGATGATGTGATACCGCACGCCGGGGAGGTCCTTGACGCGCCCGCCCCGGATCATGACGACCGAGTGCTCCTGCAGGTTGTGCCCCTCGCCCGGGATGTACACCGTGACCTCGACGCCGTTGGTGAGCCGCACCCTCGCGACCTTCCGGAGGGCGGAGTTCGGCTTCTTCGGCGTCGTCGTGTACACGCGGAGGCAGACTCCGCGCTTCTGGGGGCATCGGTCGAGCGCCGGCGAGTTGCTCTTGTTGGCGATCGCCTCCCGCCCTTTCCGGACAAGCTGGTTGATCGTGGGCATTCCCTGTTCCCTTCCGTTATTCTGTCGGGCCTTCCGAGCGAAAGTATTCTTTATAGCAACGCATTTCGCCCCTGTCAATTCCTTTCTTGCCGTGAGACCCCTGGTGCCTAGTTGGCTTCCTCTTCGTCCCGCGGGAGGTCGGCGTCCGGATCGACCACCACCGGAGGAGGCTCGATCATCAGCGGTTCGTCGGACTCGAACTCGACCGCCCGGTACGTCCCCCCCCCGGTCCCGGCCGGGATCAGGCGCCCCATGATCACGTTCTCCTTCAGCCCGGAGAGGGAATCCACCCTCCCGTGGACCGCCGCGTCGGTCAGTATCTTCGTCGTTTCCTGGAAGGAGGCCGCGGAGATCCACGACTCGGTCGAAAGCGACGCCTTGGTGATGCCGAGGAGCTGCGGCTCCGCCTTCGCGTGCTTCCCCTTCCTCTCCGCCTTCACCCGGTCGTTCTCGTCGCGGAAGATCCACTTCTCCACGCTCTGCCCGACGAGGAAGGCGGTGTCCCCCGGGTCGGCGATCTTCACGCGCCGCAGCATCTGCCGGACGATCGTCTCGATGTGCTTGTCGTTGATCCGGACCCCCTGGAGGCGGTACACCTCCTGGCTCTCGTTCACCAGGAACCGCGCGAGCTCCTTGTCCCCGAGGACGCGCAGGATGTCGTGCGGATTCGGCGACCCGTCCATGAGGGCCTCGCCCGCGCGCACCCGCTCCCCGTCGTGCACGGTGATGTGCTTCCCGCGGGGAATGGTGTACTCCCGGGGCTCGCCGACCTCCGGCACGACCTGGATCTTCCGCTTCCCCTTGAAGTCCTTCCCCAGCCGGACCACGCCGTCGATCTCGGAGATGAGCGCGTACTCCTTCGGCTTGCGCGCCTCGAACAGCTCGGCCACCCGGGGGAGGCCGCCGGTGATGTCCTTGGTCTTGGTCGTCTCCCGCGGGATCTTCGCGATGATGTCTCCCGCCTGGACCTTCTGGCCCTCGTCGACCAGGATGTTCGACCCCACCGGAAGGAGATAGCGGGCGTCGCTGGTGGAACCGGGCAGCTTCCGCGTCTTCCCGCCCTCCTCCTTCAGGGAGATGCGGGGACGGGCGTCGGGATCCTTCGACTCGACGATGACCCGCGTGGACCGGCCGGTCACCTCGTCCACCTGTTCGCGCATCGTCACGCCTTCGATGATGTCCCCGAACTTGATCTCCCCCGCGACCTCGGTGAGGATCGGGATGTTGTACGGGTCCCACTCCGCGAGCCGGGTCCCCTCCTTCACCTTTTCGCCGTCCCCGACCATCAGAACCGCTCCGTACGGGATCTGGTACTTTTCGCGTTCCCGGTTGTTCTCGTCCAGGAGCGTCAGGAACCCGTTCCGGTTCATCGCCACGAGGTTCCCCTCGCGGTTGCGGACCGCCACGATCCCCTGGAACCTCACCCGCGCCGGCTGCTTCGACTGGTGGGAGCTCTGCGCCACCGATCCCGCGGTCGCGATGCCTCCGATGTGGAAGGTGCGCATCGTCAGCTGCGTGCCGGGCTCGCCGATCGACTGGGCGGAGATGATCCCGACCGCCTCCCCGATGGCCACCATCTTCCCGCGCGCCAGGTCGCGTCCGTAGCAGAACGCGCACACCCCCCGCTTGCTCTCGCAGGTCAGCACGGAGCGGATCTTCACCTCGTCCAGCCCCGACATCTCGATCTGCTGGGCGACCTCCTCGGTGATCTCGTCGTTGGCGCCGACCAGCAGCTTTCCCTCCACGTCGTAGACGTCCTCCAGCGCCACGCGCCCGAGGATCCGGTCGGCGAGCCGGTCGATGATCTCGCCGCCCTCGATCAGGGCCCGCACGCCGATCCCGTCGAGCGTCTGGCAATCCTCCTCGACGACGATGCAGTCCTGCGCCACGTCGACGAGGCGCCGGGTCAGGTACCCGGAGTT
>JACRNP010000132.1 GCA_016234845.1 Deltaproteobacteria bacterium
CGGGGCGGTACTTGTCCTTGAGGCCGACGATCCGGTTGAAGACCGGCGCGCCGGGCCTCGAGTCGATCTCATCGGCCATGAAGTAGCCGTGGCGGACGAACTGGAACCGGTCGCCCGGTTTCGCTTCGGACAGTCCCGGCTCGAACAGGCAACCCGGCAACGTCACAGCCGACTCCGGGTTGATGTACTCCTCGAACGTCCTCCCCTCCTCCACGTTCTCGGGATCCGGTACGGTACAGAGGCGGTCGTAGAGGCGAACCTCCCCCTTGAAGGCGTGCGCGGCGGAAACCCACTGGATCGCCGTCGTCTTCTTCCTCGGCCCGCCCGCCGGGGCGCCCTTCGAGCCCGGGTCGTACGAGCAGCGAAGCTCCGACACGTCGCCGGTCGAACGGTCCTTCACGACCTCGTCGCACTTCATGTAATAGCCGTTCATCAGCCGCGCCTCCCCGCCCGGCCGGAGGCGTCTCCAGTCGGCGGGGGGATCCTCGCTGAAGTCGGTCCGCTCGATGAACAGGTCGCGCGCGAGCGGCACCTTCCGGGACCCTTCCTTGCCGATGTCCCGCGGCCAGAACGGGGCGTCGAGCCACTCCACCTTTTCCGCCGGCCAGTTGGAGAGCGTCACCTTCAGCGGGCGCAGGACCGCCATCGCGCGGGGCGCCCGCGCGTTCAGGTCGTCCCGGATCGCGTCCTCCAGCAGCTCCATGCTCACCCGGCTGTTCGTCTTGTCCACGCCGATCCGCGCAGCGAAGAGGCGGATCCCGTCGGGCGTGTAGCCGCGGCGCCGCATGCCGGCGATGGTCGGCATCCGCGGGTCGTCCCATCCGGAGACGCGCTTCTCCTCCACCAGGCGGAGCAGCTTCCGCTTGCTCATGACCGTGTAGTCGAGGTTCAAACGCGCGAACTCGTACTGCCGGGGGCGCGGTTCCGGGAACAGGTTGTCGACCAGCCAGTCGTAGATCGCGCGGTTGTTCTCGAACTCGAGCGTGCAGATCGAGTGGGTGATGTTCTCGATCGCGTCGGAGAGCGGGTGGGCGAAATCGTACATGGGGTAGATGCACCAGGCATCGCCCCGGCGGTAGTGCGTCGCATGCCGGATCCGGTACAGGAGGGGGTCGCGCATCTTCATGTTGCGCGCGGCCATGTCGATCTTCGCCCGCAGGACGTGCGCACCGTCCGGGAACTCCCCCGCGCGCATCCGGGCGAACAGGTCGAGGTTCTCGTCCGCGGAGCGTACCCGGTACGGGCTTTCCACCCCCGGCATGGTGATCGTGCCCCTCCCCCTGCGGATCTCCTCCTCGCTCTGGCTGTCGACGTACGCCTTCCCGTCCCGGATCAGCCGGACCGCCAGTTCATGGAGCCGTTCGTAGTAATCCGAGGCGTAGAACAGCCTGTCCCCCCAGTCGAAGCCGAGCCAGCGGACGTCCCGCAGGATCGACTCGACGTACTTCATGTCCTCCGTTTCGGGGTTGGTATCGTCCATCCGCATGTGGCATACGCCCCCGAACTCCCGGGCGATGCCGAAATTCAGGCAGATGGACTTGGCGTGCCCGATGTGCAGGTATCCGTTCGGTTCGGGGGGGAACCGGGTGGCCACCCTGCCGCCGTAGGCGCCGGACAGGGTGTCTCTGCGGACGATCTCTCTCAGGAAATCGAGGGCTTCCCTGCTATCGGGCCCCCGGGAATTGGGTGTTCCGTTCGACATGGCGGACTTTCATGATTACCATGGAGTCCCCGGGCTGTCAAAATGCCCGGGGGCGCGCTGTTGACGGATTCAACGCATTGCGTCCAAAATGAATGGTTATAACCTGTTCCACGGGGGCCGGATGCGGAAACCGCTCTACCTGGCGATCATCGGCGGCTCGATCGCGGTGTGCGCGGTCGCACTCGGCATTTCGCTTACAAGGTATCTTTCCCTGCGGGCCTGGTCTCCGAATGCCGTCCCGCGGATCGCGGCGGCCTCCCAGGGGCCGCAGGCGGCGGTGCTCCCCCCGGAGCAATGGAGGAACCTCTTCGCGCCTTCCCAGGGTATGAAGCTTCCCTCCCGGCTCGCCAGCGTCGTCCCGGGCGCGGCTCCCGGCGCCCCTCGCACCAACTACGTTCTTCTCGGGACGATCTTTTCGCCGAACGCGGCGACGCGCAGGGCGGTCCTCTGGACGGACGGCATGAAGGAACCGCGGCTGGTGAAGGAAAAGGACGAGGTGGAACCGGGGGCGTTCCTGGCATCGGTCGAGCGCGACAAGGTGTGGATCGCGCGGGGGAAGGACCGGGAAAAGCTGGAACTCCTCCCCGTCGGCAGCCGCGCGCGCTCCTCGCCGTCCCCTCCCGGGACGGCGCAGACCGTTCCCGCCCCATCGGCGTCGGTATCCGGGGGACCCCCCGGCGACATCCGGGTCACGAGGATCGGCGACAACCGGTTCTCGATCGACGAGGGGGGCGTGGCGCAGCTCACCACCAACTTCAGCCAGTTCATGACCCAGATCCGACTCGTGCCGTACTTCGAGGGGAACCGGGCGGCCGGGTATCGGATCGCCGCGATCCGGCCCGGGACGACGTTCGACCGGCTCGGCTTCCAGGGGGGCGACGTGCTGCAGCAGGTGAACGGGCTCGACCTCGGCTCCCCGGAAAAGATGTACACCATTTTCCAGAACCTCAAGGACGAGAAGAAGGTGGCCGTGAACATCCTGAGGCAGGGACAGAAGAGCACCCTGACGTACGAAATCCGATGAACAGGGAGACCCCGATGCGAATACCGGCCCTTCTGGCCGCCGCGTGCCTTCTCCTGGCGATCGCCGCGCACGCGGCCGACCCGCCCCCCCCGGCGGCGGCTCCACCCCCGGCCTCGGCGCCTGTCCCGCCCCCGGCGCCACCCCCGGCCGAAGCGCCACCCCCGGCCGAAGCGGCACCCCCGGCCGAAGCAGCACCCCCGGCGCCCGCCCCTCCACCGCCGGCGCCCGCGACGGCTCCTCCCGGGGCGGCCGAGGGACAAGGGAAACGCGATGCGGGAGGAAAGCCCGACGCCCCGCCCGCCAAGGAAGCGCGCCCCCCGGTCTACCTTTCGATGGACTTCACCGACGTGGACCTGCCGGTTCTCGTCAAGTTCATGAGCGAGCAGACGAAGAAGAATTTCATCTTCGACGAACGGGTCCAGGGGAAGATCACCATCATCTCCCCGAGGAAGGTGACCCTGGACGAGGCGTACAGCGTCTTCCTCTCGGTGCTCCAGGTGAAGGGGTTCACCACGGTCGAGCAGGGGAACACGATCAAGATCATTCTCGCCCGGGAGGCCCGGCAGGACACGATCCCCACCGGATCGTCGAAGGAGGCGCCGCCGGGGGCGGAGTTCATCACGCGGCTGGTGCCGCTGCAGTACGTGGACACCGCCGAGGTGGTGTCGATCATCACTCCGCTGGTCTCGAAGGACGGGATGGTCTCGGCGATCCCTTCGTCCAACACGCTTCTGCTGATCGATTCCCGCTCCAACATCGACCGCGTGCTGAAGATCCTCTCGGAGCTCGACGTCGAGGGAACCGCGGGGGGCCTCAAGGTGTTCCCTCTCGCCTATGCCAACGCGGCGGAGGCGGCGCGGACCATCGAATCGCTGTACCAGGAGACGCCGGGCGGACAGCCCGGGGCCAGGCCCCGGGCCAGGCGGTTCACCCGGCCCCGCGGCGTCCCGGTCAAGTTCCTCCCCGAGGCCCGGACGAACAGCCTGATCGTCCTGGCCTCCGCGGAGATCCTCGCGGACGTCGCCGACCTTCTCTCGAAGATCGACATCCCGGCGCCTTCCGGGGGGGGGAAGATCAGCGTGTACTACCTGGAGAATGCGGACGCCGAGGAGGTTTCCAAGGTCCTCGCCTCCCTCGCCGAGAAGCGTCCCGGCCAACCGGCCGCCCAGGCTCCGGCGGGAGCGCAGGCCCGGGACGCCCAGCCGACCGTGAAGAGCGTGCTCTCCGCCGATCTCGAAGGCGGCGTCAAGGTCACCCCGGACAAGGCCACCAATTCGCTCGTGATCGTCGCCTCCCCCAACGACCTCATCACCCTGACCGAAGTGATCAAGAAGCTCGACATCCGTCGCCGCCAGGTCTTCGTCGAGGCGGTCATCATGGAGATCTCCCTGGACAAGGGCCGCGACATCGGGACGGAATTCCGCGGCGCGGTGCAGACCGGGGACGGCGCGGCCATCACCGGGACGAACTTCGACTTCCAGGGGAACGTCAACAGCCTCCTGGGCGCCATCGCCGCCGGAAACCCGCTCATCTTTCCCGGATCCGGGCTGATCGCGGGCGGCATCGCCGGAAACGTCCGGCTTCCCGACGGCACGGAGATCCCCGCCGTCACCGCGGTCCTCCGGGCGGCGCAATCGCTCACCAACGTCAACATCCTCTCCTCCCCCCACCTGCTGACGCAGGACAACAAAGAGGCGGAGATCGTGGTCGGGGAGAACGTCCCGTTCATCACCAGCCAGTCGCGCGACTCGACGAACCTGGCCAACGTCATCAACACGATCGAGCGGAAGGACGTCGGGATCACGCTTCGGATCACGCCACACATCCACGAGAGCGAGTACGTGAGCCTGGACATCTTCCAGGAGTCCTCCGCGCTGAAGGACACCTCCCTCCTCGCGAACACCACGGTGGGGCCCACCACGACGAAGCGGTCCGCGAAGACCAGCGTGCTGGTGAAGAACGGCGACATGGTGATCCTCGGCGGGATGATGCAGGAGACGGCGCAGGACATCGAGCGCAAGGTGCCGCTGCTCGGGGACATCCCCCTGCTCGGCTACCTGTTCAAGTTCAAGAGCGTCTCGCGGAAGAAGACCAACCTGCTCATTATGCTGACGCCCCGCGTCATCCGGGAGCCCGGCGAGCTGGCGAAGCCGACGGCCGAGCAGCGGAAGCGGCTCGACGAGTTCGTTGCCGAGGGACGGCGGAACCTCGACCGTACGTTCACGCCGCCGGCGGGCAAGGAGAAGCCTTGACCGAACCGGCGGATTCGAATCGCGCGGCGGAGGACCCCGGGGCGTTTTCGCCCGAAGTGGGGCTGCTGGCGAAGATCCCGATCGGGTACGCCCGGAGGCACCTGGTCCTGCCGTGCCGCGCGCCCGGCGGGGAGGTCGTGCTCCTTGCGGGGAAGCCCGACTCCCGGGAAGCGGTCGACGAGATGCGGTTCCTGACCGGAGCGGTCCGCGTGGTGTCCGCCCCCGGCGACCGGGTGCTCCCGATGATCGACGCGGCGTACGAACGGGTGCACGCCCCCGAGCGCGACATCGAGGACGGGCTCTCCGGGGAGTGGGACGTCGACGTGAACGCCGCCATAGAGGAGACGCGCGACCTCCTCGAGTCGCCCGACGAGGCGCCCGTCATCCGCTTCGTCCACTCGGTCCTGTTCCGCGCCATCCGCGAACGGTCCAGCGACATCCACTTCGAGCCGTACGAGAAGGAGCTGGTCGTCCGCAACCGCGTGGACGGCATCCTCTACCCGATGGTCACCGCCCCCCGGAAGTGGCACGCTCCCGCGGTATCGCGCGTGAAGGTCATGGCGGGGCTCGACATCGCGGAGCGGCGCCTTCCGCAGGACGGTCGGATCCGGATACGGCTCGGGGGGCGGGAGATCGACATCCGCGTCTCCACCGTCCCCACCGCGTTCGGGGAACGGGCGGTGCTGCGCATCCTCGACCGTTCAACCTTTCTCGTGGGACTCTCCGACCTCGGACTCGACCCGGCCGACCACTCCGCGCTCGAGCGGGTCCTTTCCCGTTCGAGCGGAATCCTGCTCGTCACCGGCCCCACCGGCTCCGGGAAGACGACCACGCTGTACGCCGCGCTGCGCCGGCTCGACTCCGGGACCAAGAACATCATCACGATCGAGGACCCGGTGGAATACCAGATCCAGGGGATCGGGCAGATCCAGGTCAACCCGAAGATCCAGCTCACGTTCGCCAACGGCCTCCGGTCGATCCTCCGGCAGGACCCGGACATCATCATGGTCGGCGAGATCCGGGACCCCGAGACCGCGGAGATCGCGATCCAGGCGTCCCTCACCGGACACCTCGTCCTGTCCACGCTCCATACGAACGACTCCGCGAGCGCCGTCACCCGCCTGGTGGACATGGGGATCGAGCCGTTCCTCGTCGCGTCGTCGCTCTCCGCGGTCGTCGCGCAGCGGCTGGTCCGGCGCCTGTGTCCCGAGTGCAAGGTCCCATACCGCCCGGACGCCGCGGAAATCGCGAGCCTCGGCCTGTCCTCCGCGCCCTCCGGCCCCTGGTACCGGCCCGCGGGGTGCGGCAAATGCCTCCAGACCGGGTACGCCGGCCGAACGGGACTCTTCGAGATCCTCCCCGCGGACGAGAGCATCCGGTCGCTGATCCTCACCCGGTCGGACTCGGACGGGATCAAGTCGCACGCGGTTTCGCGCGGGATGCGGACGGTCCTGGCCGCGGGCGCGGAGAAGGTCGCGGCGGGGCTGACCTCCGTGGAGGAGGTCCTCCGCGTAACGCAGGAGGAGTAACCCTTCTTGCCGACGTACCGCTACAAAGGGGTCTCCCGCGACGGCGCGGACGCGAAGGGCGTGCTCGAGGCGGACACGCCGGCCCAGGCGCGGAAAAAGCTGCACGCGGAGGGGGTGTTCCCCCTCACGCTCGCCGAAGGGGCGGAAGGAAGAAAGGGATCCGTTTTCCCGTCCCTCCTCGGGCAGTCCGATTTCCTTCCGCTGCTCACCCGGCAGCTCGCGACGCTGGTGGGGGCGGGCGTGCCGCTCGTCGGGGCCCTTCAGTCGGTGGCATCCCAGATCGACGACCCGCAAAGCCGAAAGGTGCTCCTCGACGTGCAGGAGTCGGTCCGCGGCGGCGCGCCTCTGGCGCGCGCCGTGGAGGCGCACCCGTCGGTGTTCCCCGAGCTTTACGCGAGCATGGTGCGGGCCGGCGAGGAGAGCGGGACGCTCGGCCTCGCCCTCTCCCGTCTCGCGGACCACCTGGAGGAGCACGCACGCACGAGGAACCGGGTCCGGTCGGCGCTGGCCTACCCGCTCCTGATGGCGATCGTGGCCGCCCTCGTGGTGGTGTTCCTGCTCACGTTCGTGGTTCCGAAGATCGTGGGGATCTTCTCCCACCTCGGGCAGGCGCTCCCGCTGCCCACGCGCGTCCTGATCGCGGTGACCGACGCGCTCGCCGCCGGGTGGTGGGCGATCCTCCTTCTGGCCGGAGGGGCCACCCTGCTCGCGCGCAGGCGCCTGGCGACGGAGCGCGGAAAGCGATCCCTGGACGCCGTTCTGCTGAAGCTGCCGCTTTTGGGCCGCCTCGCGCACCTGTCCGCGCTTTCCCGGTTCGCCCGCACGCTCTCGACGCTGGTGTCGGGAGGGATCCCGGTGGACCGCGCGCTCCGGATCGTCGCCCCCGTGGTCGGCAACGTCGTGATGGGCGACTCGGTCGTCGCCGCGGCGGACCGGGTCGTGGAGGGCGCCACCCTGTCGGACGCCCTGCGCGCGCACCCGGAGATCCCCCAGACCCTGATCCAGATGGTGGCGGTCGGCGAGGAGAGCGGAACGCTGGGGAACATGCTGGACCGCGCGGCCGACGCGATGGACGAGGAGACGGAGGCGCGGCTGTCGCGGCTGCTCTCTCTCCTGGAGCCGGCGATCATCCTGGCCATGGGAACGGTGGTCGCGTTCATCGTGGTGTCCATTCTCTTGCCGCTGCTCGACATTTCCCGGATCGTCCGTTAGGATGCGCCGATGTATACGCAACGAATGCCGGGGGGCCGGCTCCGCAACCGGGCGGGGTTCACCCTGATCGAGATCATGGTCGTCATCGTCATCCTGGGGCTCCTCGCCGCCCTGGTGGTTCCGAAGCTCATCGGGAGAACCGAGGAGGCGAAGAAAACGCAGGCGCGGGTGCAGATCAAGCACATCGAGCAGGCGCTCGGGCTGTTCAAGCTGGACAACGGGTTCTTCCCCTCGACGGAGCAGGGGCTGGAAGCGCTCGTCCGCCTGCCCGACGCCGGGCGCGTCCCGAAGAATTACCGGAAGGGCGGATACCTGGACCGCGTGCCGAAAGACCCGTGGGGGAACGCGTACGTGTACGTCTCCCCCGGGACGCACGGGGATTACGACGTGAGCTCGTACGGCGCGGACAACGCGCCGGGCGGCGAAGGCGAGGATGCGGACATCCAATCGTGGGATGCGCAGTAGTGTGCCGTCTCACAAAAAGCTTGACGCACCGAGCGTCGATGCGCCGCACCAGCAAGGCGCGCAAGTGAAGGCGTACCGGGAGAGTACGTCGAACTTGTGCCCCACTCCCGGACGAAATACTCTCCCTGGGGTACCCCGGACAGCCGATGACATGTTCCTTGATCGGCATGCGGGGCACAACTCCGCTGGGGCGGATGCAGCGGCGCTCGAATGCCAAGGTATTTGTGAGACGGTGCACTGGTAGGGCCGGCTTCACGCTGGTCGAGCTGGCGGTCGTTCTTTTCGTGCTCGGGCTGGTCCTGTGGGTCGCCGCGCCCAGGCTGTCCCTCCTCGGGGAGCCGGGGCGGGACGCGGTCTTCCGCGACCTGTCCGCGGGGTCGGAGGCCGCGTACGACCTGGCTCTCTTCGGGAAGCGGGAGACGCGACTCGTGATCGACCCGTCGGCCGGAACCTACGAGTTCCGGGCGGCGGATCGGAGCGCGGAGGCGCCCGCCCCCCGGAAATTCGGCTCGAGGCTTTCGATCGCCGGGATCCGCGTGCGGGGAGAGGATCGCCCGCTCGACCTCCCCACCGAGATCCCGTTCGCGCCGGGAGGGGTCGTCCCGGCGGCCCGGATCTTCTTCCGCGACTTAGGGGAGGGGCCCGTCGGCCTGTGGACGCTGCGGCTTTCCCCGTTCGACGGGTCGATGAAGGTCCTCGAAGGGGCGGTGCGCGACGATGGATGACCGGAGACCGGGGCGCCCCGCCCGTCCGGTCCGCGGATTCACGCTGCTCGAAGTCCTCGTCTCCCTCGCCATCCTGTCGGGAACCCTGCTCCTCGCCTTCCGGATCGTGTCCGGGGCGATCTCGGCCGAGGAACGCTCGGAGCGGTGGACGTCGGCCTCCTTCCTCGCCGAATCGCTCGTGCGCGAGGCGACCGCCGGCTTTCCGGACACGGGGGAGACGGAGGGGAAGTTCTCCCCCCCGATGGACTCCTACTCCTGGAGGCGGACCGTACGGCCCGCGGTCCACGCGGACGCGCGCGAGGTCCACGTGACCGTCACCTGGACCTCCGGCCGGGACGCGGAGAAGGTCGCACTCTCCGGGGTGGCGGTGAAGTGACCCCCCCCTCGCGCTCACGGGGGTTCACCCTCGTCGAGATTCTGCTCTCGCTTTCGGTGTTGTCCGTCATCCTCCTGCTCCTGCTGTCCGCGTTCACGGGGGCGGGCAGGGCTCGCGACATCCTCTCCGCCCGGTCCCGCGAGTTCCGGCAGGTCCGGCTCGCGTTGGACCGGATCGGGACCGAGCTCCAGGGCGCGTTCGCCGCGGCGCACCGCGAGGACACCGCGCTCACCTGCCGGGAGGACCAGTTCTCCGGGAAGCCGGCCGCGACGCTGGTGTTCCTCTCCTTCCGGCTCCCGGAGGCCGGCGGAATCCGCCCCCCCGCCGACACCGTGAAGATCAAATATTTCCCGAGGATCGGGGCCGACGGCAGGTCGCTCGATCTGTACCGCGAGCAGTCGGATCTGCCCATGATCGAGAACCGGATCCCGTCCTCCGAGTCGCTTGTCGCGGAAGGGTTGCGGGGATTTCGGGTGGAGCTGTGGGACGGCGCCGCCTGGGTGCGGGAGTGGCCGCCCCCGGGCAAGCCGAAGACCGCCCTGCCGAAAAAGGCGGCCGTGACGATGATCGACGTCCGGGGGGAGACATTCCGCCGCGAGATCCCGATACCGCTCGCCGGCGTCGAGGGGACGGCGCTCCTCTCCGGCCGCCGCTCGCAGGGGAAGCCGTGAGGCGGCCGCCTTCCGACGAGCGCGGGATCGCCCTCCTGGTCACGCTTCTCGTGCTGGTGCTGGTGGTGGCCCTGTCGTACGAGATCTTCCGCCTCGGCGCCCGGTCCGCGCAGACGGGCGCGTACGGGAGGGATTCGATCCGGTGCACCCTGCTCGCGGAGGCAGGGGTCGGCGCGGCGCGGATCGTGCTCCGCCAGGA
>JACRNP010000133.1 GCA_016234845.1 Deltaproteobacteria bacterium
CCGGGTCGTCCTGGACCCGGAAACGCCGCCATCCCTCCGCGCCGCGGCGGATCGCCTGGTCGCATCCGCGACCCGGTCGTACGCCCACGCCTCCGACCCGGCGTTCGAGGGGTTGACCGTTTCCGCCGGAGAGGCGGCCGTGGACGACTCCGCGGGGCGGAGGGCGCTCGATTTCCAGGGGTTGCTGAACCGCGCGCTCACGCTGGCCCGCGTCGTCCGGGACGCGGGGGGCTCCGGGGTCGCCGGCGGTCCGCTGCCGCGGGCCGTTCACGTCGTCCGCGAGCTGGAGCGGCCGTCCGGGAAATTCATCGACGGGAGCGACGGCCTGCACTGGGTCTTCGAGAAGGGGTTCGTCGAGCGGCTCCTGGCGGGGCACGGTTCCGGGAACTTCGGGGACGGCGTCCCCGCCGTGATGGCGTGCAGGTTCCTGCGGGACGCCTCCTTCCCCGACGAGAAGCTTCCGGTCGAGCGGCAGCACGCCGCCGCCGTGAAGGGGACCATCGAGGCGTACCGGTTCTACCAGTCCCTCCCGCAGGACACGCGCGACAGCATCGCGGCATTCTACGCGCGCCATCCGCCGGCCGACCCGCTGGTCCGCCTCTTCCTTCTCCTCGAAAAGGAGGGGAATCCGGCCCGTGCCGGCCACATGATCCGCGACACGACGGCGCGGACCCACTCCTACCGGCACGTCCAGTACCCGGACACCTCCCTCGCCGGGAAGGTCGTGGTGATCACCGGAGGTGGAACGGGCATGGGGAGGTCCCTGGCCCTCGAGGCGGCGCGGCGGGCCGGGAACGTGGTCATCACCGGCAGGAGACCCGCTCCCCTCCTCTCGACGAAGGCGGACATGGACGACCTCATCCGTCACCTGGGACTTACGAACCAGACGCTCGTCGTCCAGGGAGACGTCTCCGACCCGAAGTACGTGGGCGAGATGTTCGAGCAGATCGAGCGGGAGTTCGGAAGGATCGACATCCTCTACAACAACGCGGGCGTCTCCGGGCCGGTCGTGTTCGGATCGGTGTACGAGGAAGGGGATTTCGACGAGTACCGCGAGGCGGTCAACGTCCACCTGACCGGCTCCTGGATGGCGTCCCTCGAGGCGTCGCGCATCATGGAGACGCAGCCCGGCGGAGGGACGATCGTGATGGTCGGAACGTTCTACAGCGAGAGCATCCACCGGCACGTCCTCCACGCCTACCCGGGGAGGCTCCCGTACACTTCCGCGCAGTCCGCCAAGCTGGCGCTTGGGGATTACCTCGCGTGGGCGCTGTCCGGCAAGGCGATCACCGTCCTTTCCCTCAATCCTTCCGCCGTTTCGACCGAGCGGATCCGGATGGGCACCGGCGTCTTCGACAAGGGGTCGAAGGCCCGCGCGCGGATCGGCCGCAATGTGCCTCCGGAGGCGCTGGAGCGGGACACCCTCGACCGGACGGTCGGGCACGCCTTCGTCGACCCGAAGGATTTCGCGGCGCTCGCGCTGGAGGTGGCGGAGGGCCCGTTCCGGAGGACGATCGGCGGCTCCCGCCTCCCGATGGGAGGGGTCACCTACGAGCAGCCCCCCTCCGTATTCCCTTCCCCCGCCGTCCTTGCCCGGTATCCGGACTTGGTCGGAAAGGTCGCGCTGGTGGTCGTGCCGGACCCTCTGGCCGGGGACATGCCGCTCGTCGAGGCGACCTCCCTCGCGCTGGCGCGCTCGGGCGCCGCCGTGGTGCTCACGGGGGGCCGCGGGGAGATCCTCGAGCCCATCGCCCTCCGGATCAATTCCCACGGGGGCGAAGGGACCGCCACGGTCTCCACCGTGAACCTGTCGCACCCGGCGCACGTCCAGGAGCTCTTCGACGGCCTTCCCCGCGTCGACCTGCTCCTGTACTTCAGCGGGAGCGTCGACTGGAAGCGCCCGCTGACTTCGCTTTCCCACGACGAATGGACGGCCCGCGTCGAGCGGTTCGGAGCGTTGCCCCGGTTCCTCTGCTGGCAGGCCGAGCGGAGGATGGACCGGGACGGGACGGACGGGACGATCCTCCTCGTGGGTCCCGACCTGTCCGGGGTGCCGTCGATCCGGGAACGGAACCTCGTCCATGTGTTCCAGTCGATGCTCCGGCCCGCGGTCGCGACCGAGGCGATGGAGCGCGCGCTGATGCGGAAGGCGCAGAAGGAGGGCACATCGCCCGCCCCGGTGGCGGACATCAATTTCGGTCTCATCCTGCCGGGCCGCACCGACGGCAGGAACCGTCAGCCCTCCCCCCAGGCGACCGCCGCTTCCGTCCTCTGGCTCCTGGAGGAGGGGAAGCGCGTGTCCGGCGCGGTCCTTCTGCCGGACGAGCAGAACGCCGTGCCGAAGCTCCCCGCGGATCCGGTGCCGGAGCCGGGGAAATCGGCCGGAAAGGTGGCCGTGGTGACCGGCGGAATGCGGAACCTCGGGCGGGAGATCTCCCTGCGCCTCGCCTCGGAGAAGGCGACCGTCGTCATCGGGAGCCGCTACCCCCGGCCGGTTTCCGGAGACCCGGAACAGGCGGCCAAGGCGAAGGAGGAGCTCTCCTCCGCCGACGCGTCGCTCGCCCGGATGCGCCGCTCCGGCGGACGCGCCCTCTGGATCGACACGGACGTGTCGCGTCCCGAGAGCGTCGGTGCGCTGCTCCGGGAAACGAGGAACCGGTTCGGACGGGTCGACGTCCTGGTGAACAACGCCGGGGCGGGGGGAAACTTCGCGCGGATCGGCGACGTGATGCGGGACCACAGGGACAACTTCTCCGCCGTTCTCGCCGCGAATTTCCTCGGGGCCTGGGAAGCGATGACCATCGCGCGGGAGATCATGCGGCAACAGGAAGGGGGCGGCTCGATCGTGAACGTGTCGACCCACTACGCGGACCATCCGTATCTCTTCCGCACGATCTACACGGTATCGAAGATCCTCCTCAAGGCGCTGACGACCGCGTCCCGCGCCGATCTTCTCGCGGAGGGGATCTCCGTCGCGGACGTCGCCCCTACGCTCATCGCGGGCCCGCGGATGGAGTGGGTGATGCGGAACTACGCGACGAAGTTCTCCGCCGGGTTCGACGACTTCCCCGCCCTTCCGGCGGCCGTCCGGAAGGCGGCCGCCGAGCGGTTCCTCCGTTCGTTCGACGGGTCCCTCCCCGCCCGGGATCGGGACGCCGCGCGGGAGGAGTTCCACGGCGTCCTGCGCGCCGCCCGGATCCCCAGGCCGCACCGGGAGCAGGTCGCGTCATGGTACGAGCGGATCCGGGAATGGTTCCGCTCCACCGTCCCGGCCAATCCCCCCGGCAACGGGGAGGTCGCGGAGGCGGCGCTGTTCGCCGCGAAGGACGGGAGGTACCTCGAGAACCCGTTCCTCCCGCTCACCACGCTCCCGCCGTTCGTCTCGTTCCCTCCACCGCAGGGTTCGCACCGCGCCATCGCACCGGCCGCGGCGGGAGTGGTGATATCCTCCGGAACCTCACCCGACCTTCACCGCCGGCTCCACGGCGCGCTGTCCCGCAAAGGGGCTCGACTCGTCTCCCTTTCGGACGCGGGGGCCCCCCCGGGGCATGCGCGGATATCCCGGCCCGCGCAGGCCGGGGGACGCGCCGCGTCCCAGTCGGAGGACACCCGGCAGCGCGCGCTCGACCTGTCCGACCCCCGGGTCGTCGAACCGTGGCTGGACAACACGCTCGTGGGAGAGCCTCCGCCCGCATTCGGTGTCCTGATCCCCGGCTGCGTCGTCGGCGGGAAGAACGTCATGGACTTCGATACCGGCGAGAAGCGGCGGGTCGCATCCCACGTGGCGAAGGCGATCGCCCTGCTCGGCGAATCGGCCAAGGCGATTCGCGACGGGGGACACCTCGTGGTCATCGGACCGTCGGGAGAGACCGGCGAGGGGCGGCTTCTCCTCGCGGCGCTGCGGCAGGGCGTCCGTACGCTCCTCGCGGAACAGCACTTCCTCCCCTCGGCGAAGACGGTCCGGGTTTCCCTCCTTGCCGACGCGCCACCGGGAAGGGAGCGGGAGCTGGAACGGGAAGTGGCGGGGATCCTCTCCGGGACCTCTCCCCCCCGGATCGAACCGGTCCCGGCGGGAACCGCGCGGCCGTAGACGGTTCCGGGGGGGCCTCGGACTTACGGGAACCGCTTCTCCTGGAACCGTTCCCTCAGGAACCGCTTGGCGAATTTCCCGACGGAGGTCTTCGGGATGGACTCGACGAAGACCACCTCGTCGGGAACCCACCACTTCGCGACGCGCGTCGCCAGGAACTCCCGGATCTCCTCTCCATCCACCTTCCCGGCCTGGTCGGGCTTGAGGACGACGCAGGCCATCGGGCGCTCGGTCCACTTCTCCGACGGCACGCCGATCACCGCCGCCTCGGCGACGGCGGGGTGGGACATGATCGTGTTCTCGAGATCGATGGAGGAGATCCACTCCCCGCCGCTCTTGATCAGGTCGCGCGTGCGGTCCTGGATCTGCACGTACCCCTCCGGGTCCACCGTCACGACGTCCCCGGTGCAGAGCCAGCCGTCCCGGACCATCTCCTTCGTCCGCTCCGGCTCCCGGTAATACTCCTCCGTGATCCACGGCCCGCGCAGCCGAAGCTCGCCCATCGACTTCCCGTCGCGCGGGACCTCGGAGCCGTCCTCCGCCACCACCCGCATCTCGATCCCGGCCACGAGCGTCCCCTGCTTCGCCTTGTACGCGTACCGCTCGTCCTCGGGCAGCCCGGCCATGTACGACTTCGGACGCGACACGAGCACCACGGGATACGTCTCGGTCATGCCGTAGGCGTGGATGAACGGGACGCCGAACCCCTTCTCGACCTTCTCGATCAGCGCCCGCGGCGCCGCGGATCCGCCGCAGATGACCGCCGAAAGGCTCGAGACGTCGTGCTTCTCCCGCTCCAGCAGCTGGGCGACCGCCATCCAGATCGTCGGCACGCCCGCCGTGATCGTGACCTTCTCGTTCTCGATCAGGGAGACGAGCGCGGCCGGATCGGGGCGGGAGCCGGGGAAGACCTGCTTGGTCCCCATCCACACGGCGGCGAACGGGATCCCCCAGGCGTTCACGTGGAACATGGGAACCACCGGCATCACGGCGTCCGCCTCCCGGATTCCCAGGACGTCGGCGCCGCAGATCGCCAGCGCGTGGAGATAGATTCCCCGGTGGGAGTACGGTACCCCCTTGGGATTCCCGGTGGTGGCGGTGGTGTAGCAGAGCGCCGCCATCGAATTCTCCTCGATGTCGACCGGCCAGTCGAAATCCCCGCTCTCGGCCTCGAGGAGCGCCTCGTACGAGTAGGCGGGGCGAAGCTTCGTGGGCGGCACCTCCCTGCCCGCGCCCATGATCACGTACGCCCGCACGGTGGGGAACTTGTCCGCGACGGCCGCGACGGCGGGGACGAGGTCCTCGTCGACCAGCATCACCGCGTCCTCCGCGTGGTTGACGATGTAGGCGAACTGGTCGGCGAACAGGCGGATGTTCAGGGTGTGGAGGACCGCGCCCATGCACGGAGCCGCCAGGTACGCCTCCAGGTGCCGGTGGCTGTTCCAGCCGAAGGTGGCCACGCGCTCTCCGCGCCTGACCCCGAGGCGTTTCAGGGCGTTGGCGAGCTTCCCCACCCGGACCTGGTACTCCGCGTACGTGTACCGGTGGATCCCGGCGAAGTCGCGGGTGACGACCTCCTTCCTGCCGAACAGCATGCGGTTCCGGGTAAGGACCGTCCGCAGGGTCAACGGGTACGCCATGGGGACCTCCAACGGTGGATCCGACGGGATGCCGGATGGATGCTATACGCTAACCGCGCCCGCGGACCGCGTCAACCTTGTCGCGGAAAACCTCCCCGCGGCTCCTCCCCGAGGTACGCCGCCCGGACCTTCGGGTCCTTCCGCAGGTCGGACGCCGCGCCCTGCAGCGCGATCGCGCCCGTCTCCAGGACGTACGCCCGTCCCGCCGCGGCAAGCGCCATGGCCGCGTTCTGTTCGACGAGCAGGATGGTCGTCCCCGACCGGTTGATCTCGACGATCAGGCGGAAGATCTCCCGCACGAGCAGCGGCGACAGCCCCATCTCCCGCACGAGCAGCGGCGACAGCCCCATCGACGGCTCGTCGAGCAGGAGGAGCGCGGGCCGCTGCATCATGGCCCTGCCGATCGCCAGCATCTGCTGCTCCCCCCCCGAAAGGGTGCCGGCGACCTGTCCGGCCCGTTCCGACAGGCGGGGAAACAGCGCGAAGACGCGCTCCAGGCTTTCCCCCGCCTCTTTCCGGGACGGGCGCGCGTACGCCCCCATGTCGAGATTCTCGCGAACGGTCATGTTCGCGAAGATTCCGCGCCCTTCCGGGACGTGGGCGATCCCCCTCCGGACGATCCGGTGGGGAGGGAGCCCGTCGATCCGGGATCCGTCGAACACCACGCTTCCGGACGAAGCCCGCAGGACCCCGGAAAGGGTGCGCAGCGTCGTGCTCTTCCCCGCCCCGTTCGCCCCGACGAGGGAGACGATCTCCCCGCGCCCCACCGTGAACGACACGCCCCTCAGGGCCTGCACGGAACCGTAAAATACCGATAGATCGTCTGCTTTCAGGAGCAATATCTCGCCCTTTACCTTAATGAAATCACTCGACGAACTCTTCCCCCAGGTACGCCTCGATCACCTTCGGATCGTTCCGGATGGCGGACGGGACTCCGCGCGCGATCACCTGCCCGAAATCCATGACGATCAGCCGCTCGCAGATACCCATCACCAGGCGCATCTGGTGCTCGATCAGGAGAACGGTGAGCGAGAAGCGACGGCGGACCAGAAGGATGAACTCCATGAGTCGCTCCACCTCGGACGGGTTCATCCCCGCCGCGGGCTCGTCCAGGAGGAGGACCTTCGGGCAGGTGGCCAGCGCCCGCGCGATCTCCAGCCTCCGCTGATCCCCGTACGACAGGTTCTTCGCGAGCACCTTCCCCCGATCCTGCAGCGAGAAGATCGAGAGGAACTCCTCGACCTGTTCCCGGGTGCGCCGCTCCTCCCGGTAGAACGCCTCCGTCCGGAACAGCGCGGCCCCCGGCCCGTACCGGACGTGCGGGTGGTGCGCGATCCGGACGTTGTCGGTCACCGTCAGGTCGCGGAAGAGGCGGATGTTCTGGAAGGTCCGCGCGATCCCCATCCGGGTCACCCGGTGGGGCGGAAGCCCCGCGACGCGGATCCCTTCCAGCGTCACCGAGCCGTCGTCCGGAAGATAGATCCCCGTCATCACGTTGAACAGGGTCGTCTTCCCCGAACCGTTGGGGCCGATGATGCCGACGAGCTCCCCCCGGTCGACGCCGAAACCGACGCCGTCCAGGGCCCGCACCCCCCCGAACCGCTTCGCGAGCCCCGCGACCTCGAGGATCACCGGTACACCCTGCTCCGCAGGAACGGCAGCTCGCGGACTCCCAGGAGCCCTCTCGGCCGCAGGAGCATCGTGACGATCAGGAGCGCGGGGATCAGGACCCAGCGGAATTCGAGGTACTCGGGAGGCAGCAGGACGCGCAGCGCCTCCAGCAGGAAGATCCACCCGAACGACGCGGCGAGCGTGCCCGTCACGTTGCCCAGGCCCCCGAGGACCACGATCATCAGCACGTCGAACGACTTGAAGAAATCGAAGTTGCTCGGGTGGAGGAACGTGTACAGGTGCGCGTAGAGCCCGCCGGCCACGCCGGCGAACGCGCACCCCAGCGTGAACCCGGCCACCTTCATGCGGAACGTGTCGACCCCCATCGCGGCGGCGGCGGTCTCGTCCTCCCGGATCGCGATCAGCACCCTTCCGTACGTGGAATGGACGACGTTCCGCACCACGAGGACGGCGCCGGTCAGGGCGAATACGACCCAGGGAACGGAGGTCATCCTCGCGATCCCGGTCATCCCGCGGGCTCCTCCCAGCGGCGGCAGGAACGAGTCCGCGTTGTCGAACAGGACCTTCAGGATCACCCCGAAACCCAGCGTCGCGATCCCGAGGTAGTCCGACGTGAGGCGCAGGACCGGCATCGCCACCAGGCACGCGAGGAGCGCCGCCGCGAAGCCGCCGGCCGCGAGGGAACCGAGGAACGCCGCCTGGGAGGCCAGGTGCGATCCGTCGCCGAACGAACCGCCGTACTGCTTCATCAGGAGAGCCGCGGTGTACGCGCCGACGCCGTAGAAGGCGGCGTGCCCGAGGGAGAACAGCCCCGTGAACCCGTAGATGATGTTGAGCCCGAGCGCGGAAATCGCGACCACGCAGGCGAGCTGGAAGATCTGGATCCAGTACGGGTTCAACACCTCGTACCGCTCCACGGCCAGCGCCGCTCCGGTCATCGCGAGGAACGGGAAGATCGCCTTGGCGAGGTTCTCGAGGGTCCGCACCGTGGAGATCACACCTTCTCGGCTCGCGGTTTCCCGAGGATCCCCGTGGGCCGGACCAGGAGGACGCCGATCAGCAGCAGGAAGGCGATGCCGTCGCGGTAGGTCGAGGAGAGGTACGCCGCGGTGAGCGTCTCCGACTGGCCCATGATGAGCGCTCCCAGCACCGCACCCGGGATGCTGCCGATCCCGCCGAGGACCGCCGCGGTGAACGCCTTGAGTCCCGGCATGACCCCCATGAACGTGTTCACCTGGGGGTAGGCGATCCCGTAGAGGACCCCTCCCGCTCCCGCGAGTCCCGCCCCCAGGGCGAACGTGAAGGAGACGACCGCGTCGACGTTCACGCCCATCAGCCCCGCGGTGACGACGTCGTGGGATACGGCGCGCATCGCGCGCCCGATCCGCGTACGGTACACGATGTACTGGAGCGACACGAGGCACGCGACGGTCACCGCGAGGATGATCCCCTGGAGGTTCGTGAAGGTGATCCCCGCCACGTCCGCCGAAGCGACCTCGAAGGGACGCGGGAAGGCGTAGAAGTTCGGCCCGAAGACCTGGTTCAGGGCGGTGAAATATTCGAGGAAAAGGGAAACCCCGATGGCGGTGATCAGGGCGGCGATCTTCGGGGCGTCGCGGAGCGGCCGGTACGCGATGCGCTCGATCGCCACCGCGAGCAGCGCGCATCCCAGGACCGCCGCCCCGAATACGGCGGGAAGCGGCAGCCCGAACCGGTCGATCGCGAAATACGCGATGAACGACCCGACCATGAAGACGTCGCCGTGAGCGAAGTTGATGAGGCGCACGACGCCGTACACCATCGTGTACCCCAGGGCGACCAGCGCGTAGACCAGCCCGAGCTGCAGGCCGTTCAGGGCCTGCTGGAGGAAATATTCCACTGCGCCTTCCGCCCGGCGCCCCCCGCCCCTACGGGTTGACCATCGCGACGAACTTCTGCTTCCCGCCTTCCATCTTCAGGATGACGGCGCTCTTGACCGGGTCTCCGTTCCTGTCGAGGGTGGCTTTCCCGGTCACCCCGTTGAAATTCCGGATCGAGGCGAGCGCGTCCCGGATCTTCCCCGGATCGTCGCTGCCGGCCTTGCGGATCGCCTCGATCAGAAGGTTCGTGGCGTCGTACGCGAGCGTGCCGAGGGCGTCGGGAACCTGTCCGTGCCGCGCCTTGTACTTCTTCACCCACGCCGCCACCTCGGGCCTCCGGTCGTCGGGCGAATAGTGGTTCGAAAAGTACCCTCCCTCGATCGCGGCCCCCGCGATCTTCGCGAGGTCCGGAGAGTCCCATCCGTCCGGACCCACGAGCTGGACCGCGAGCTTCCTCTCCCGGGCCTGCTTCGCGATGAGCCCCACCTTGTTGTAGTAGTCGGGGAGGAAAAGGACGTCCGCCCCCGAAGCCTTCACCTTGGTGAGCAGCGCCGAGAAATCGACGTCGTCCTTTCCGTACGACTCGAAGGCCGCCACGGACCCTCCCATCTCCCGGAACCGGTCGCGGAACACCTCGGCGATCCCCTTGGAGTAGTCGTTGGACGCGTCGTAGAGGACCGCGGCGCTCTTCTTCTTCAGCGTTTCCCGGGAGAACCGGGCCATGACGTTCCCCTGGAACGGATCGATGAAGCACGAACGGAACATGTAGTCCTTCCGCTTGCCGTCCGCCACCGTCACCTTCGGGCTGGTCGCCGTTCCGGTGATCGCGGGGATCTTCGCCGCCTGGATGATGTCGGAAACCGGGATGGTGGCCTTGGAGGTGACCGAACCGACGATCGCCCGGACCCGGTGCCGGTTCACCAGGAGGTTGGCCGCGTTGGCGGCTTCCGTGGCGTCGTTCTTGTCGTCCTGGATGACGTAGGCGATCTTCATCCCCGCGGGCCCGCCCCTTGCGTTCGCCTCCTCCACCGCGATCAGGAACGAGTTCCGGACCGACTCTCCGTACGTCTTGACGTCCCCGGAGAGCGGCGTGATCAGGCCGATCCGGATCTCCTTCGCAAAGGACGTCGCCGACACGCCGATTCCGAGAATGACCAGTGCGATCGCAAGGAAAACGCGCCTCATCGTGCCCCCCCTCGAACGGTTCCCGGGAATTGGAGGATCGCTTCTCCGCTCCATATTATCGCGGGCCCGCAAGGGGTGTATATCCCTTGTTCACTTCACCGTCGGCAGACCCGCCTGCTTCCACTTCACGATTCCGCCCTCGAGGTGGCGGACCTCCCCGATCCCCAGCGCCTCCAGGACCTTCACCGCTCCGGCGCTCCGGTTCCCCGTCCTGCAATACACCAGGTACTTCCTGTTCCGATCGAGCCGGGACGCCTCCTCTTGAAACGAGGGGGAGCGGTAGTCGAGAAGCTTCGCCCCCTCGATCCTCCCTTCCCCGAACTCTCCGGGCGTCCGCACGTCGAGCAGGACGAAACCGGGGTCGCCCGCGTGCGTCCGGATCAGCTCCCGCGCCTCCGCCGGGGAAAGGTTCCGGGATTTCCCCGGGCCGTCGGCGGCCCCGGTCCCGGCGGGCCATGTCCAGGCCAGCGCGCCGATCACGGCGCATATCCAGGGGACGGCGATCCCGCGCAGGAACACCTTCATCGGTCAATCTCCTCCGGGTGGAATCCCTGTTCCATTTTGATTCGGGAGCGGTGGAAAACGGTTCGGGACGGGGGGTGCGGGGTCACCGGGAAAAAGCGGACCGGCCCCGATTGCGGATACGCCGGCCCGCCATCCCGATTCGACGGTGGGTTTTAGTCCTTCTCGAGAAGCGTGGTGAACGTGTCGTGGTGGTCCTCTTCATCCTGGAGGATCCCCCGGAACAGGAACGCGGTGGTCTCGTCCCCCTCCTTTTTCGCGACGCCGATGATCTTCGTGTACAGGGCGATCGCCGCCTCCTCGTCCTTCACGTCGGTGGTCAGCATCTCCTTCAGCGTCGACCCCACGAAGATCGGCGTCGGCTTGTTGGTGGGAATTCCGCCGAGGTAGTTCAGCCGTTCGGCGATCGCCTCCGCGTGCTTCATCTCCTGGATCGCGATCATCTTGAACGCGTCCTTCACCGCGAATCCCTGCACTCCCCTCCAGAGCACGTGCTGCCACATGTACTGGACGGACACCTGCACCTCGCGGGCGATGGCCTGGTTCAGAAGGTCGAGCAGCTGGGCGGACGATTTCCGGGTCGGCATGGGTGGCGCCTCCTCCTTCGATATCTGCGGATTGTGGTATCCCTTTGGACGAATATTCTCACACATCGAGGCCCGGATAGGAAGCGCGGAGCGGATTTCTTGACATCGGGCGGAGCGGGAGCGCACACTTTTCCTGGAAGGCCGTCGCACGGCCGGAAACCGGGAGGCACACCATGGTACGTGACGTCCTGATCCTCGGGTCCGGCTGCGCCGGCTCCACCGCCGCCATCTACGCCGCCCGGGCGAACCTCGCCCCCCTCGTCCTCGAGGGCCGGGAGCCGGGCGGACAGCTGACCCTCACCTCCGACGTGGAAAACTACCCCGGGTTCCCCGGAGGGGTCCAGGGGCCCGAGCTCGTCGACCTCATGCGGAAGCAGGCGGAGCGGTTCGGAGCGGTGTACTCCGCGGAGACGGTCACCGCGGTGGACCTGTCGAGGCGCCCGTTCACGGTCCGGACGGAGGAGAACACGTACGTGGCGAGAACCCTGATCGTCGCGACCGGCGCCTCGGCCCGGATGCTGGGGCTCGAGTCCGAGCGGAAGCTGATGGGGCGGGGCGTTTCCACCTGCGCCACCTGCGACGGGGCGTTCTTCCGGAACCGGGAGGTCGTCGTCGTCGGGGGCGGCGACACCGCCGTCGAGGAGGCGATCTTCCTCACCCGGTTCGCCTCGAAGGTGGTCCTGGTCCACCGGCGGGACCTGTTCCGCGCCTCCAAGATCCTCCTGGACCGCGCGAGGAAGCACCCGAAGATCGAGTTCGTCCTTTCCACCGTGGTGGCGGACATCCTCGACCCGGAGAAAAACGAAGTCTCCGCGGTCCGCCTGAGGAACACCCGGGACGGCTCCGAGACGATCCGGAAAACGGACGGTGTTTTCGTCGCCATCGGGCACGACCCGAACACGAGGATCTTCGAGGGGCAGCTCGCGCTGGACAACGGCTACATCGTCCTTCGCGAAGGGGCGAAAACCAGCGTCGACGGCGTGTTCGCCGCCGGCGACGTCCACGACAGCTCCTACCGGCAGGCCGTGACCGCCGCCGGGGCCGGTTGCCGGGCGGCGATCGAGGCGGAACGTTTCCTGGAAGCCGAGGGACGGTAGCGCCCGGATGGAGGAAACGCCATGAGAATCTACCTGGTCCGGCACGCGGAATCGGTCGAACGGGCGGGAGAGATGCCCGACGCATACCGTCACCTGAGCGCCCGCGGACGCGTCTCCTTCCGCGAGACGGCGCGGAAGGCGGGCGAGGAGGCCATCCGTCCCGCGCGCATCTTCACAAGCCCCTACGTGCGGGCGGTCCAGACGGCGGAGATCCTGGCCGAGCGGATCGGGTACGAGGGCGAGGTGGTCGCCGTCGCCCAGCTGGGGCCGGGATTCGACCTCGGGAAGCTGCGCGTCATGCTCGATTCCGCCCCGGACGACGCGGAATTGGCGATGGTGGGACACGAGCCCGACCTGGGCGCCGTCCTGACGCAGCTCCTCTCCCTGCCCAGGCCGTACGCCATGAGGAAGGGGGCCATTGCGGCCATCGACCTTCCGGGATCGGGAAGCCGCCCGGGAGCCCGTCTCGTCTGGCTTCTCGAGGGAGAACGGAAGGTTTCCGAGGCGACCGGGCTGCTGCGGTAGGCGATCGCCTCCTACGGTTCCTTGCGGGGAGCGATCCGGGGGAACATCTCCCTGGCGCAATCGGGGCAAAGGCCGTGGGTGAACTCCGCGTCGGTCCGTTCGCCGAAGTATTTCTCGATGGAGGTCCACGACGCCTGGTCGAACGGGTCCGAGCGTTCGTTCCGGATCTTCTTGCAGTTCGAGCAGATCGGGACCAATCCCTCGAGCCGGCGGATGTGGAGCAGCGACTTCTGCAGCGCCTCGATGCTGTCGACCAGCCTGCGCCCCAACAGGTATATCAGCAGGGTGGAAACCGAGAGGAACAGCAGGTGGATCCCCCAGATCCTGCGGTTGTTCCTGTCCATCAGCCGCTGGAACGGCGTCCACGAGAAGGAGACGCTCACCCCTCCCCGGATGCCCTCGGGCCGGTTCCGGTGCTCCGGGTGGCAGGAGGTGCACGACGGCTGGACCTTGAGCGGCGACATGAAGCGGAACGTCGCCCGATCCCCCGCCCCCACCACTTCGAACGACTCGCGCTCGCCCTTCGCGAACGATTCGAGGGAGGACCTCTCCCATCCGTCCGGGGCGTTGGCGGGCTGCAGCGGGGAGAGGCTCGATATCCGGATGCGGACGCCGCGGTCCTCGTGCAGCATCTCGGAGATCAACCGGACCATCTCCGCGTGGTTCACCTTCGTGAGACGTATTCCCTCCCGCGTCGTGATGTCCCGCAGCGGGTCCTGCAGCAGCGGATTCGGCCGAAACGACTTCGACAAGGGAAGGTACACCCCGCCGTGGTCGGTGTTCCATTCCCGGGTGGCCGCGATCGCCTGGAAGAAGGAGCGGCCGACGACCGCGGCGAGCTGCCGGTACTGGTGTTCGACGTTGTGGAGGTTCGCGTAAAGGGATATCCCGGTCACCACGAAGATGAAACCGGAGATGAGGAGCAGGAATCGCCTCGCCCGGCGGGTCGTTTCATTACCCATGGTCCGCGCATTATGTCCTCGGGGATATCCCTGAAGCAATAGGGAAACAGGTCGCCGCGGGGAGGCGCGACACGGGGCTTGAGTTCCGTGTTTCGCTGTGGTAGATTCTTACCGATTTGTATTCCCGTGGTCCCCAATCCCCGCCGAATCCCGGATCGCCGCGTGCGTTCGTTTCGCCCCGTGCCCGTCGTCCGTCAACCACCAACCGAAGTATCGGAAACAGGAGATAGAACAGGCATATGCCGTTCACACAATTCGGACTTTCCCCGGACATTCTCCGGGCCGTTCAGGCGATGAAGTACACGGTTCCCACCCCGATCCAGGAAAAGGCCATACCCCGCGTCCTCGAAGGGAAGGACCTCATGGGATCGGCCCAGACCGGCACCGGGAAGACGGCCGCCTTCGCCCTGCCGATCCTCCAGCGCCTCTCGGCGGGAGGCGTCCGGCGCGGCCGCCGCCCCGTCCGCTCCCTCGTGCTCACTCCGACCCGCGAGCTCGCCGTCCAGATCGGCGAGAGCTTCGGGGCCTACGCGGCGCACACCGGGTTGCGGCACACGGTCGTATACGGCGGAGTGAGCCAGCGCCCGCAGGAACAGGCGCTCGGCAAGGGGGTGGACATCCTCGTCGCGACGCCGGGCCGCCTCCTGGACCTGATGGGGCAGAAACTGATCGACCTCTCGGTCGTCGAGATCTTCGTCCTGGACGAGGCGGATCGCATGCTCGACATGGGATTCATCCCCGATATCCGCCGGGTGATCGAGAAGCTGCCGGGACAGCGCCAGACGCTCATGTTTTCGGCCACCATGCCGTACGACATCGTCCGTCTCGCCGACACGATCCTCCGCGACCCGGTGCGGGTTTCCGTCGCGCCGGTATCGGCTCCCGCCGAGATGGTCGAACACCGGTTGTACTACGTGGAAAAGCCGCAGAAGACCGAACTTCTGAAACATCTGCTGGCGGATGATTCCATCCGGAACGCGCTCGTGTTCACCCGCACTCGGCACGGCGCCGACCGCGTCGAGAGGATCTTGAGCCGCGCGAACATCCGCGCGGAGGCGATCCACGGGGACAAATCCCAGGGCGCGCGGGAGAGGGCGCTGTCCTCGTTCAAGAAGGGGGCCATCCGGGTCCTGGTGGCGACCGACATCGCCGCACGGGGCTTGGACATCGTGGAGCTGTCCCACGTGGTCAACTACGACTTCCCGAACGAGCCGGAGGCGTACGTGCACCGCATCGGTCGCACCGGGAGGGCGGGACTTTCGGGAATCGCCATCACATTCTGCGCCTTCGACGAGCGCCCCCTCCTCGCGGAGGTCGAGCGGCTGATCCAGAAGCACCTGACGGTCGTCCCGGAGCACCCGTTCGCCTCCCCCGCCCGGCCGGGGACGCCCACCTCCCTCGAAAAGGGGCGTCCGCAGCCCCGAAACCGGCCGTACATGATCTCGGTCGACGCGTCGTTCCTCTCGGCGCGTCCGGCGCCCGCCGCCGCACCGCCGGCGCGGACCTCCCGCCACGCGGAGGCGGAGGCTCGTCCGACCGCCGGTCCCGGCGGCCGCAAGAGCGGCCATCGCGACATCGTCCCTCCCGGCAGGGCTTCCCGGAGGTAGGCGGCCCCGGTGAAGGAAAAATTCCGGGCGATCCTAAAGCCGCTCCTGTTCCTCGCCGTATTCGCGGCGTTCTCCGCGATCCTGTGGAAACTCGGAGTCTTCCGTTTTTTCATGAACCGGGAGGAGATGGCGGCGTTCGTCCGATCGCTCGGCGCATGGGGTTTCGCCGGATTCATCGTGCTCCAGGTGGTCCAGGTGGTCGCCGCGCCGATACCGGGGGAGGCCACCGGGGTCCTGGGCGGGTACCTTTTCGGTCCCCTGCTCGGCGTCATCCTGTCGACCGTGGGGCTGACCGCGGGTTCCCTCCTTGCCTTCACCCTGTCCAGGATGTTCGGCCGGCCGTTCACGGACCGGTTCGTCGACGCGAGCACGATGGCGCGGTTCGACTACCTGCTCCATCACAAGGGAGCGTTCCTCGTCTTCCTGCTTTTCCTGATACCCGGCTTCCCGAAGGATTACCTCTGCTACATCCTTGGCCTCGGCCACCTGACGACGCTCGAATTCCTGACCATCGCCTCCACGGGGCGGCTGCTCGGAACCATCATGCTGACGCTGGGGGGAACGTACCTCCGCGACCACCAGTACTACCGGTTTTTCCTGTTATGCGGGGGGGCGGTCGTCCTGGTGTTCCTCGCGATCGCCTACAAGGACCGGCTCGAGGCGTACCTGAAATCGCTTCACCACCGGTACTTGCACAGGAAGGATCCGCCCGGAAAGTAGCGGCGCCCCGAAACGGAACCGGAACGGAAAAGGGCCGCCCCCCATCGGGGAGCGGCCCCTTTTTTCATCCCATGGACTTTCCGGTTACTTCTTCTTGTCGGCCGGGGGTGCCGCGGGAGCGGCGGGGGTCGCCGGAGCGGCGCCCTTCTTGTCCCCATCCTTCTTCTCGCCGTCCTTCTTCTCTCCATCCTTGGGGGCGGCGGCCTTCTTCTTCTTCGCCTTCTTCTTGGCAGGCTTCTTGTCCTTATCCGCATCCTTCTTGTCCGCGTCCTTTTTCTCCATGGCCGGGGCAGCCTTCGAATCGGCCGCGGGGGCAGCCTTCGGCGCGGGATCGGCCGCCAGGGTCACGCTGGCGAACGCCACCGCGACGAACAGCGCACACAGGACGGTAAAGAGCTTCTTCATTCGGTTCCCCTCCTTAGGGATAAAATGATGTTTCAAATTGCATCCATGCTACACAAAAAAAAACGTTTGTGAAGCGATATTTTTCGGTCCGGCGGAAGAATTAATCCGCATGCCGCGTCCGGACCGGTCGATCGGAGATCCCGTCCATGGGATAATGTTTCCATGCGGCGTCACGTCCCCGCCCATCCGTACATCCTGCTCGGTCTCGCCACCCTCTTCTGGTCGGGGAATTTCGTGCTCGGAAGGGCGGTCAGCGACAGGATACCCCCCATCGGCATGGCGTTCTGGCGGTGGGCCGGCGCCCTCGCGATCCTTCTCGCCCTGTCCTTTCCGCGCCTGCGGAAAGAGTGGCCGGTCCTCCGTTCGGCGTGGAAGACGCTCCTTCCCCTGGGGCTCCTCGGGGTGGGGTCGTTCAACACGCTCGTCTACGTGGGCCTCCATGAGACGACGGCGACCAACGCGGTCCTGCTCAACTCCGCCTGTCCGGCGTTCATACTGGCCATTTCCTTCGCCGGGGGGGCGCAGACGGCCTCCCGGCGGCAAACGGCCGGGATCGCCGTTTCCCTGCTCGGCGTGCTGACGATCGTCGGACGCGGCTCCCCCTCCTCGCTGCTTTCCCTCTCCTTCAACCGGGGGGACGTCTGGGTGCTGGCGGCGGTCCTCTGCTGGGCCGTGTACACCGTCCTGCTGAAGCGGCGGCCGCAGGGGATCGACCCGATGACGTTCCTCTGCGCGCTGGTCGCGATCGGGGTGGCGTGTCTTGCCCCGCTGTACGCGTGGGAGATCGCCCGGGGGGGACGGATGACGGCGGATCCGGCGACCTTCGGAAGCCTTCTCTACCTCGCGCTCCTCCCTTCGGTCGCCTCCTACGTCTTCTGGAACCAGGCGGTGGGGGAGGTGGGCCCGAACCGCGCGGGCGCGTTCCTCCACCTGATGCCCGCGTTCGGCTCGATGCTGGCGGTCGGACTGCTGGGCGAGTCGTTCCGGCCGTTCCATCTCGCGGGAATCGCGCTGATCCTGTCGGGCGTCACGCTGGCGGGGAGACGCTGACGCCCCGTCACTCCCCCGCCTTCCCGCCTCCGTCGTCGTTTTTCCTGTCCTTCACCGCCTCGCGCAGCTCCGTGAGCCGGCCCTCCACCCTGCGGTACAGGGTGCCGTCCGGGTAGCTCCCGTCGGTCTCCGGCTCTCCCGCGGGAATCCCCATGAGGACGTCGACGCCCTCCTCCACCCGGTCGATCTCGTAGACGGCGAACTTCCCGGCGTGCACCGCCTCGACCACCGCTTCCTTCAGCATCAGGTTCCGCCGGTTCCTCGCCGGGATCAGGACCCCGTGCGTGCCGTCGAGGCCCTGGAGGGCGCAGAGGTCGAAGAACCCCTCGATCTTCTCGTTCACGCCGCCGATCGGCTGCACGAACCCGTTCTGGTCCATCGAGCCGGTGACCGCGATCCCCTGCCGGACGGGGACACCGGAGAGGGCGGACAGGAGGGCGTAGAGCTCCGCGCACGTGGCGGAATCCCCCTCGATCATCCCGTAGAGCTGTTCGAACGTGACCGACGCGGAGAGGCTGATCGGCGACTTCCCGGCGAAGCGGCGCCCGAGGTAGTTCGAAAGGATCAGGACCCCCTTCTCGTGGATCTTCCCCGACATCTTCGTCTCGCGCTCGATGTTCAGGACGCCCGCCTTGCCCGCGTACACGGTGGCGGTGATCCTCGACGGCTTCCCGAAGCTGTGGTCCCCGAGGTCGAGGACCGCCAGCGTCCTCCACCAGGCTGTTCCGGGAGTCCTTGGCCGCCAGCGCCTTCCCCACGTGTACGCCGTCGACCGCCGCGGCGCCGTCCCGGCTTGCCCAGTAGTGGGCCTCCCGGAGGAGGTTCGATATGTCGCTGAACTTCGTGGACAGCTTCCCCTGGTCCTCGGCCAGCCGGGCGCCGAAATCCACCACGCGCGCCACGCCGCCGGCGTCGAACGGCAGCAGTCCCTCCTCCTTCGCCTTGGTCGCGACGAACGACGCGTAATGTTCCACGCTCTCCTCGGTCCGATCGATCCGGTGGTCGAAGTCCGCCTTCACCTTGAACAGCTCCCGGTACTCCTCGTCGAGGTTGTAGAGAAGGTAGTAGATCTCCGGGTTCCCGATCAGGACGACCTTCACGTCCAGTGGGATCGGCTCCGGCTTCATCATGGCGGTGGTCACCAGGCGGTACTGCTCCCAGACGTCCTCGATCTTCACCTCCCCGTTCCGGACGGCGCGCTTCAGCGCGTCGTAGGAGAAGATGTT
>JACRNP010000134.1 GCA_016234845.1 Deltaproteobacteria bacterium
CTCGTTCCCCCCGCCGGGCAGCTCGCCGACGATGACCTTGAACCCGCTCTCCTTCAGGTTGTTGGCGTGGGCGTGCCCCTGGCTGCCGTACCCCAGGATGGCGATCGTCTTCCCCTTGAGCAGCTCCGCCTTGGCGTCCTGCTCCCGGTACACGGTGACCATGATCTTCTCCTCCGTTCCCTCTATGGTTGTCTTATCGGCTTGCGGTTTCCCTCACGGGCTATGTCCCGCGGGAGATGGCGACCTTCCCGGTCCGGACGATCTCCTTGATCCCGATCGGCCGCAGCATCTGGAGGAAGGCGCTCACCTTCCCCTCCCCCCCGGTCATCTCGATCGTGTAGCAGCGCGGAGCGACGTCGACGATCTTCGCGCGGAAGATGTCCACCAGCCGCAGCACCTCCGCCTTCCCGTCGCCGTCGGCGTTTACCTTCACCAGCACCAGCTCGCGGTCCACCGTCTCCGTCCCGGTGAAGTCGATGACCTTCAGGACCGGAACGAGCTTGTTCAGCTGCTTCAGGATCTGCTCGATGATCTGGTCGTTCCCGGCGGTGACGATCGTCATCCGCGAGACTCCCGGGTCCGTCGTCTCGGCGACGCAGAGCGACTCGATGTTGAACCCGCGGCCGGAGAAGAGGCCCGCGACGCGGGACAGGACGCCGAACTCGTTCTCGACCAGGACGGCTATGGTGTGGCGCATGGGTCGGCTCTCCTAATGCGGGGATCCGGGAATCGGTTCCGGCGTCAGACCAGCAGCATCTTCGTCAGGGGCGCCCCCGCGGGGACCATCGGGTAGACCATCTCCGCGGGGTCCACGACGATGTCGATCAGCACCGGCCCCTCGGCGGCGAACCCCTTTTTCAGCACCGCCGCGACCTCGTCGACCTTCGTCGCGCGGAACCCCTTCGCCCCGTACGCCTCGGCGAGCTTGACGAAGTCGGGGATGTGCGGGAGGCACGTCTGGGAATATTTCCCCTGGAAGAAGAGCTCCTGCCACTGGCGCACCATCCCCAGCGACCCGTTGTTCAGGATCACCACCTTGACCGGCACGCGGTACTGGACGGCCGTCGCCAGCTCCTGGATGTTCATCTGGATGCTGCCGTCCCCGGCGATGTCCACGACGAGCGTGCCCGGCATCGCCACCTGTGCGCCGATCGCGGCGGGGAGCCCGTACCCCATCGTCCCGAGCCCCCCGGAGGAGAGGAACGTGCGGGGCTTGTCGTAGGTGTAGAACTGCGCCGCCCACATCTGGTTCTGCCCGACCTCGGTCGCGATGATCGCCTTGCCGCCGGTCACCTCGCGGATCCGCTCCACGACGAACTGCGGCTTGATCTTCCCCTTCGACTCCTTGTAGGTGAGCGGGTGCGTCTTCGACCACGTGGAAAGCTGCTGCCGCCAGGCCGAGCACTTCCCCCGGTACGCCGCCGCGTCCTTCTTCCCCTTGACCAGCCGGATCATCTTCCGGAGGACGTCCTTGAGGTCCCCCACGATCGGGATGTCCACCGGCACGTTCTTCTGGATCGAGGTGGGGTCGATGTCGACGTGGATGATCTTGGCGTGCGGGGCGAACTCGTCGATCTTCCCCGTCACCCGGTCGTCGAACCGCGCCCCCAAGGCCAGGATCAGGTCGGCGTGGGAGATGGCCATGTTCGCGGTGTAGGTGCCGTGCATCCCCAGCATCCCGAGGAAGAGCGGGTCGTTCCCGGGGAAGGCCCCCATCCCCATGAGCGTGGTGGTGACCGGAACGGAGAGCAGGCGCGCGAGCTCCGCGAGCTCCTCCGACGCGTTCGACAGGATGATGCCGCCCCCGGCGTAGATCACGGGCCGTTCCTTCGAGAGCAGGAGCCGCATGGCGCTCTCGACCTGCCGGGGGTGCCCCTCGTAGTTCGGGTGGTATCCCCGCAGGCGGACCTCCTTCGGGAGGTTGTACTCCGCGGTGGAGATCAGGACGTCCTTGGGGATGTCCCCGAGCACCGGGCCGGGGCGCCCCGTGGACGCGATGTAGAACGCCTCCCGGACGATCCGGGCCAGGTCCTTCGTGTCCTTCACGAGATAGTTGTGCTTGGTGCACGGGCGGCTGATGCCGACGATGTCCGCCTCCTGGAAGGCGTCGTTGCCGATCAGCAGCGTGGGGACCTGCCCGGTGAACACGACGATGGGGATCGAGTCCATGTACGCGGTGGCGAGGCCCGTGACCGTGTTCGTGGCGCCGGGGCCCGAGGTGACCAGGCAGACGCCGGTCCTTCCGGACGCGCGGGCGTACCCGTCGGCCATGTGGACCGCGCCCTGCTCGTGCCGGCAGAGCATGTGGCGGACCTTCGTGTTCCCGAACAGCGCGTCGTAGATGTTCAGGACGGCGCCGCCGGGGTAGCCGAAGACGACGTCGACCCCCAGGTCCGCGAGCGCCTTGACGAGGATCTCCGCGCCGTTCATCTGCATGGGTGAAACCTCCTGCCGTACCGTTGGTCCCCGTGGAGTATGGAAAACCCCGCCTTGAAGGAACGCCGCCGCCGGGGCGATCTCGCCCCTTGGCGACGGGCGCGTCCGGGCGGGGCGGAGAATCCTTGGATTTTCCCGTTATCCGTTCAGGATCCGGGCGATCTTGTCCTTGCGGGCGAGCTTCAGTTTCTGGAGCCGCTTCCGCTCGACTTCCTCGTCGGGAAGGAGGTACACCTTGCGGTCCAGTTCCTTCAGCTTCTCGTCGAGCTGGCGATGCTCCTCGACGAGCGCCTTGAACTCCGGGTCGCTGGCGATCAGGGCGGCCATTTTATCGTCCGGACTCTGGCCCATCGACACCTCCGTCGCTGGAATGAGTAGTGATAAAGCATAACAGATGAAGCCCGGATGTCAACGAACCGGCGGCGGACAAACGCCGTATCGGCGGCCCGCAACTACGCGTCAGGAAACGGTTCCCGAGCCCGCGGGCGGATTTCCCATCCGACGGAACTCCGCCTCCGGAGTCCGGATGTACGCCGGAACGGCCGACCGGGGGTCCGCGACTTTCCCGGCGAGGAACGCCCGCTCGCCCGCGATTCCGACGGCGCCCGCCGCCGGAAGACCGTCGGGACCGGAGACGATCGACATCCGATCCCCGAGCCGGTCCCGGAACAGGACGCCGTACCGCTCCATTCCGTCCCCGCAGAACACCACGTCCCCCGCCGGCAGCCGGTCGAGGAGCGCTTCCGGGGAGATCGCCATGTCGGGGGAGAGCCGCTCGACCCCTTCACCCACCCGCCGGAAGAGCGCCGCGTACACTTCCTTCTTTCGGGCGTCGAGGACGGGGCAAACGGAGCGCCCTTCGCCGGGTATGCGCGACGCCAGCCCCGAGAGCGTCGGCACGAGGGCCAGCGGCACCCCCCACCCGAAGCAGAAACCTTTCGCCGCCGACATTCCCACCCGCAGGCCGGTGAACGATCCGGGGCCCGCCGACACCGCGACGCAGGAGACGTCGCCGGGACGCGCGCCGGCCTCGGAGAAGAGTTCCTCCACCGCGGCGATGTACGCCTCGGACGCCTGCCGCCCGGGGGGGAGGAACCGCTCCGCCCGTACCGCGCCGCCGGACGCCAGGGCGACGCTCCCGCGCGGAGTCGCCGATTCGACGGCGAGGATCACCGGGACAGGAGGCGCACGATGTCGTTGTAGAAGACGAGCGCCGTCAGGGTGAGGATGAGCGCCAATCCCACCTGGTGCGCCAGCGTCCGCGCCTGCTGGGAGATCGGCTTGCGCATCAGCCCCTCCACGGAGAAGAAGAGCAGGTGCCCCCCGTCGAGGATCGGGATCGGCAGGAGGTTCAGGATCCCCAGGTTGACGCTCAGGAGGCCCAGGAAGTAGGCGAAGGGGGAGATCCCCTGTCGGGCCTGGTCCCCGGCGATCTGGGCGATGAGGATCGGCCCCCCCAGCGTCTCCGACGGGAGCACCCGGGTCACCAGCTTCACCACCGTCATCCCGGTCAGGTAGACGAGCTTCCCGGTCTCCTGCACGGCGCGCACGAGCGCGGTGACGAGGCCGGTCTCCCGGTAGACCACCTCCTGCCCCGCGACGATCCCGATCTTCGGCTCGGACACTTTCTCGCCGAACACGCTGCGCCCCTCCCGCATCTCCGGGGACACCGCGATCGTCGTCTCCGTCCCGTCGCGGCGGACGGTGACGTTCAGCGGCCGTCCGGGGGTGCCGGAGCGGATGCTCGCGGCCAGCTCCTCCCAGGTCGCGACCGTCGCGCCGTCGATCCGCACCACCACGTCCCCCTTCGCGATCCCGGCGCGGGCCGCGGGGGAGTCCGGGGCCACTTCGCCGATCCGCGTGGTCAGCGACGGCACGCCGCCGAGGAAGACGACCCAGAAGACGAGGACGGCGAACAGGAGGTTGCCGAGGGGGCCGGCGGCGACGACGGCCATCTTCACCCAGACCGGCTTGTGGCTGAAGGAGCGGGGACGGTCCTCCTCGGGGATCTCCTCTCCGTCGGACTCGCCCACCAGCTTCACGTATCCGCCCAGCGGGACCGCGGAGACGAGGTACTCCGTCTCGCCGCGCTTGATCCCGAACAGCTTCGGCCCGAACCCGAACGAGAACTTGGTGACTCCCACCCCGAGCTTGCGCGCCACGATGAAGTGGCCGAACTCGTGGACGAAGATGAGGATTCCCAGGACGACGATGAAGGACAGGAAGTAGATCACGTGGGTGCGGTTCTCCTGATCGGGGATATTCGACTGCGCGCTTCCGCGCGGGCTGCGGCGTCGGCCTCGAGCACGTCGTCCAGGGTCCGCGCCGAAAACGGGGCGGGCCACCGCGAGAAGACCCGTTCCACGACGCGGACGATGTCGGTGAAACGGATCCGCCCGGACAGGAAGGCGTGCACCGCCTCCTCGTTCGCGCCGGAGAGCACCGCCGGCGCCGATCCCCCCGCTTCGGCGGCGGCGTACGCGAGGGAAAGCGCGGGGAACCGCCTCCGGTCGGGCTCCCGGAACTCCCACGCCTCCATTCGATGCGGCCGCAGCCGGGGCAGTTCCAGCGGGAGCCGTTCGGGCCAGGCGAGGGCGTACCCGATCGGGATCCGCATGTCGGGAACCCCCAGCTGGGCCAGCACGCTGCCGTCCCGGAACTCCACCATCGAGTGGACCACCGACTGCGGGTGGACCAGCACGTCGACGCGGGACGGCGGGAGGCCGAACAGCCAGGTCGCCTCGATCACCTCGAGCCCCTTGTTCATGAGCGTCGCGGAGTCCACGGTGATCTTGGCCCCCATCCGCCACGTCGGGTGCCCGAGCGCCTCGCTCACGGTGGCGGCCCGCATCCCCGCCACGGTGCGGTTGCGGAACGGGCCGCCCGAGGCGGTGAGGATCACCCGGAGGACGTCCTCGCGGCGGTTCCCGGCGATCGCCTGGAACACGGCCGAATGTTCGCTGTCGACCGGAAGGATCGCCGCCCCTCCCCGGCGCGCCGCCGCGGTGACGAACTTCCCCGCCATGACGAGAAGCTCCTTGTTCGCCAGCGCGATCCGCTTGCCCGAGGCGGCCGCCGCGATCACGGGACGGATGCAGGAGACTCCGGACGCCCCCGCGAGCACGATGTCGGCGTTCCGGGCGCACGCGGCCGCGGTCATCCCCTCCTCTCCCGACAGGACCCGGGTCCCCCGCGGGAGCCCCTTCCGCAGCGCTTTGGTGTCGCCGCCCGAGAGGCAGACGAAATCGGGCCGGAACCGCCGGGCCAGCTCGGACAGGGCGCGGGCGTTGCTCCCGGCGCAGAGGGCGGTCGCCCGGAACCGGCGCGGGAACCGGGAGATCACGTCCAGCGCGCTCCGTCCGACGGAGCCGGTGGCTCCGAGGACGACGACCCCCTGCCGTTTCATCGCACGACCCCCGACACCGGCGCGAACGCCGCGAGCAGGTGGACGACGGGGCCCGCCGCCAGGATTCCGTCGACCCGGTCGAACACGCCCCCGTGCCCGGGGAAAAGGGTCCCGCTGTCCTTCACCCCCGCCGCGCGCTTGAGAAGCGACTCGAACAGGTCTCCCGCCTGTCCGAACGCGCCCGAAGCGAACCCCGCCGCCGCCGCGTACCACGCGGGCACGGCGGGGAGGAACGCCCACGCGTACAGGACGCCGCACGCCACGCTCCCGAGGAACCCGCCGACCGCGCCTTCCACGGTCTTGTTCGGGGAGACGGCCGGGGCGAGCTTCGTCCGCCCGACCGCCTTCCCCGTGAAGTAGGCGAACGTGTCCCCCGCCGCCACGGAGAGGATCCCGAGGAGCACCCAGTGGTCTCCCCGCGGGAGGGCGAGCGTCCGGGGATACATCGACAGGAGGCCCCCCGCGTAGACCGCGCACAGGGACAGCATCGCGGCCGCCCGCGCCTTCGAGGACGGCTCCCCGCCGCCCGCGAGGGCGTGGAAGACGGCCAGGAGGACCACCAGCAGGACCGCCGGGAGGACGGCGGGGAACGGCAGAAGCGCGCCCGAGAGGAAGGCGAGCAGGGTGAGCGCGGCCCCGCCGGCCTTGTCGCGCGCGGCCGCGAAGAACATCCGGGACCATTCGGCGCCGCAAAGGACCGCCGCCGCGCCGCACAGCAGCAGGAACGGCCACCCGGACGGCTGCCCCTTGCCGTACACGATCGACGCGACCAGGAGGGGGACGAGGACGGCGGCGGTGGCGACCCGCTTCCCGAGCATCGCTACTTCGCCGCGGGCGGGCCGGACTGCTCGTCGGTCAGGCCGAACCGCCGGTGGCGGCGGGTGTACTCTTCCAGCGCCAGGAGGAACTCGGCCTTCCCGAAGTCGGGCCACAGGACGTCGGTGAACACGAACTCGGCGTAGGCGGACTGCCAGAGGAGGAAATTGCTGATCCGGATCTCCCCGCTGGTGCGGACGACCAGGTCCGGATCGGGCATCCCCCCGGTGTCGAGGGCACGGGCGAACCGGTCCTCCGTGATCTCCGAAGGGGTAATGCGCCCCGCCGCCGCGTCGGCGGCGAACGCGCGGGCGGCCCGCACGATCTCGTCGCGCCCGGCGTAGGAGAGCCCGAGCGTCAGGGTCATCCGGTCGCTCTTCGCGGTGGCGGACAGGGTCTTCGAGAGGATCGCCCGCACCGGGGCCGGGAGGGAGGAGGTCTCCCCGATGACCCGGAGCCGGATGCCGTGGCGCAGCATGAGCGACAGCTCGCTCGAGAGGAACTCCTGGAGCAGCGCCATGAGGGTGCCGACTTCCGTCGCGGGCCTGCCCCAGTTCTCGAGGGAGAACGCGTACAAGGTGAGGTACGGGATCCCGAGCTCCCGGGCGCACTCCACGACCGCCCGGACGGCGCGCACCCCCGCGCGGTGCCCCTCCGCGCGGGGCAGCCCCCGCAGCGAAGCCCACCGGCCGTTGCCGTCCATGATGACGGCCACATGCCGGGGCAGCACGGGGGAGTCGCTTCCTCCTGGGCTCATCGGGATTCGCCGGGACCGGAGGCTTTCAGACCTCCATGATCTCCTGTTCCTTGGCCTTGAGGATGTCGTCGACCTTCTTCACGTGGGCGTCCGTCTCCTTCTGGATCCGGTCCTGCCCGCGCTTCACGTCGTCCTCGGAGATCTCCTTCTTCTTCTCGCGCTCCTTGAGCCTCTCGATCGCCTCGCGGCGGACGTTGCGCACCGCCACGCGGGCGTCCTCGGCCATCTTCCGGACCATCTTGGCCAGCTCCCTGCGCCGCTCCTCGGTGAGGGGCGGGATCGGGATCCGGACGACCTTCCCGTCGCTCGCGGGGTTGAGGCCCAGGCCGCTCCCCTGGATCGCCTTCTCGATCGGCCCGATCATCTTGGAGTCCCACGGCGTGATCGTGATCAGCCGGCTCTCGGGGACCGAGAGGGTGCCGACCTGCTGGAGCGGCGTGGGAGTGCCGTAATAGTCGACCTTCACGCCGTCCAGGAGGGAGAAGGAGGCGCGTCCCGTGCGCACCTTCCCCAGCTCCTTCCGGAAGGCGTCGATGCTCCGCTCCATCCGGGCGGCGGTGTCCTTCACCATCGCATCCATCATTTTCCTCCGTGGACCACGGTCCCGATCTTCTCCCCCATCACCGCCCTCAGGATGTTCCCCTTCCGCGTCAGGTTGAACACGACGATGGGGAGGTCGTTGTCCATGCAGAGGGAGATGGCCGTGGCGTCCATCACCTTCAGGTTCTTCCGAAGGACGTCTATGTAGGTCAGGCGGGCGAACTTCCGGGCCTTCGGGTCGGCCATCGGGTCGCGGTCGTACACGCCGTCGACCTTGGTGGCCTTGAGGATGGCGTCGGCGTTGATTTCCATCGCGCGCAGGGCGGCGGCGGTGTCCGTGGTGAAGTACGGGTTTCCCGTCCCCGCGGCGAAGATCACCACGCGGCCCTTCTCGAGGTGGCGCAGCGCCCGACGCCGGATGTACGGCTCCGCGATCGCCCGCATCTCGATGGCGGAGAGCACCCGGGTGGTGACGCCGGTGCGCTCGAGGACGTCCTGCAGGGCGAGGCTGTTGATGACCGTGGCCAGCATCCCCATGTAGTCCGCGGACGCGCGGTCGATCCCGATGTCCCGGCTGGTGGCGATGCCGCGGAAGATGTTCCCGCCGCCGACCACGAGCGCCACCTGCACGCCGAGCCCCGTGAGCTCCAGGATCTCCTTCGACAGGCCGACCAGGACCCCCTCGTCGATCCCGTACGCCTGCTTCCCCATCAGGGCCTCCCCCGACAGCTTCAGCAGGATCCGGCGGTACGACGGCTTGGCCACGCTACCTCCGCGGGGATGAGAAGACTCACCCCTTCCCGAGCTGCTTGGCGACCTCCGCCGCGAGATCGGCCGAACGCTTCTCGAGCCCCTCGCCCACCTGGTACCGGGCGAACGCCCGGACCGAAACCTCCGCCCCCGCGGCCTTGCCGGCATCGGCGAGAAGCTGCCCGACCTTGCGGTCCGGGTCCTTGATGAACGCCTGCTCGACGAGACAGAAATCGGAGAAATATTTCTCGAGCTTCCCTTCGGCGATCTTGTCCAGGATCTTGTCCGGCTTCCCCGACGCTTTCGCCTGGTCGCGGTAGATCGACTTCTCGTGCTCGACCACGGTGGCCGGGACGTCTTTGCGGCTCACGTACGACGGGTTCGCCGCGGCGACCTGCATCGCCAGGTCCTTCGCCAGGGCGGCCACCGCCGCGTTCCCCGGGCCCGCTCCCGAAACCGCGACGAGGACCCCGATCTTCCCGCCCGCGTGGATGTACGGGACGACCATCCCGGGCGCGCCCGGGAGGACGTCCAGCCGGACGAACCGGCGGAAGGAGATCTTCTCGCCGATCTTCGCCACCTTCTCCGTGAGCTTCTCCGAAAGCGTGCCGCCGCCGGCCGGAAGGGTGAGCGCCTCGGCGACGTCCGCCGGCCCCTTAGCGTTGACGAGCGAAGCGACCTCCCGGACCAGCGCCGCGAACTCCTCGGTCTTGGCGACGAAGTCGGTCTCGCAGTTGACCTCCACCAGCGTGCCGGAAGCCCCTTCCACGTGCGCGCAGACGATTCCTTCCGACGCGATC
Organism: Deltaproteobacteria bacterium; assembly: GCA_016234845.1. Classification (NCBI taxonomy): domain Bacteria; kingdom Pseudomonadati; phylum Myxococcota; class Myxococcia; species Deltaproteobacteria bacterium. The sequence goes on from JACRNP010000134.1 coordinate 9,506, forward strand.
CGCGACGCCTTCTTGGCCGCCGCGGCCAGCCCCTTCGTCCGGAGGTTGTCGACCGCCTTTTCCAGGTCCCCGCCCGCGGCGGTGAGCGCCGCCTTGCAATCCATCAGGCCCGCGCCGGTCTTCTCCCGCAGGTCCCGCACCATCTCCGAAGTGATCTGCATCCGTTGTGCTCTCCTAAGAGGATTATTCGTTTCGAACGCGTTCCGCGGCCTCCGAAAGGCCCCCCGGGTCTACTCCCGTGCGGCCTCCGCTGGCGGCGCCGGGGCCGGGACCTCCTCGTCCCCCTCGGTGGAGATGAGCGACATCGTGACCTCGGGGGCCTCCGCCTCCTTGTCCCCCTTCGAGGCGTTCTTCTCGGCGTACACGGCCTTCCCCTCGAGAATCGCGTCGGCCATCTTGGAGAGGAACAGCTTGATGGCCCGGATGGCGTCGTCGTTCCCCGGGATCACGTGGTCGATCAGGTCCGGGTCGCAGTTGGTGTCGACGATGGCGACGATGGGGATCTGGAGCCGCCGGGCCTCGAGGACCGCGATCGTCTCCCGGGACGGGTCGACGACGAACATCGCGTCGGGCTGGCGTCGAAGTTCGCGGATGCCGCCCAGGATCTTCTCGAGCTTCACCCGCTCCAAGCCGCTCGGCGGTGCCGTCGGTCCCGATCTCGGACAGCTTCTGCAGCCGGTCGAGGCTCTTGCGGATCGTTGCGAAGTTGGTGAGCATTCCGCCCAGCCACCGCTGGTTGACGTACGGGGTGCCCGCACGGCGCGCCTCCTCCTCCACCGCTTCCTGCGCCTGCTTCTTCGTGCCGACGAAGAGGATCGTCTTCCCCTCGGCGGCCATGGTCCGCACCGTGTCGTAGGCGGCCCGGAACATCTTGACCGTCTGCTGGAGGTCGATGATGTAGATCCCGTTGCGGGCGGTGAAGATGTACCGCTTCATCTTCGGGTTCCACCGTTTCGTCTGGTGCCCGAAGTGGACCCCCGCCTCGAGCAGCTGCTTCATCGTGATCACCGAGCTCTGTCCGTTCGCCATGCCGTTCCTTCCTCCTTCAAGTTTAGGGGTTTTTCCTCCGGGCGCTCCGCCCCTCCCCATCCACCCTGGCGTCCAGGGCACCCCGGGGAGAGTCCCGCCCGTGGGGGATAAACGCTTAGCCGATTACCTATATCACGGGCGTGCCTGCCAATTCAACTGCGGCACGCCCGCGGGAAACCGTTTCAAGGGACACCCTTTTAGGGGGACACTCTTCGGTTTTTGTTTTCCTCCGGGGATGGAGGGGAAGAGTGTCCTCCGCCAGCGCGTCAACTCCGGTAGCCTGCGTTGATCCGGATGTACTCCTCCGTGAGGTCCGAGAAGTAGACGTACGAGCTCCCCTTCCCCAGCCCCAGGTCGACGTCGATGCCGTAGGCGTCCTTCCGGATCCGCGGCGCCGCGCGGCGCTCGCCCGCCGGGTCGGGGCGCATCCCGCGCCGCAGCAGGACGATCCCGGCGAACGCCATCTGCACCTTCATCGGGTCCACCGCGATCCCCGCCCGCCCCAGCGCCGCGATCACCCGGC
>JACRNP010000135.1 GCA_016234845.1 Deltaproteobacteria bacterium
AGCGACATCCTGTCCGGATCGCCCGCGAAGATCCCGGTGACCATCGGGTCGATCAGCTTCTCCAGCGCCTCGGGCCCCAGCCGCCTGCGCGCGAACTCCCCGAGCGACTCGTCCACCCCGCGCGGCGCCGCGGGCGCGAACAGCTCCCCGAGGATGCGGAGCCTCCCCGGAAGGGAGAGGAGCTTGGACCGGAAAAAGGCGGGCGGGGTCTCCGGGAGCCGGTGGAGCGTCCCGCCGGAGTAGATGAACCGCTTGCGGGCGAGGTCGGAGGAGCGCGACAGCCGCCCCTCGATCCCGAGCTCACGGACCAGCTCCATGCCGAACGGCTTGTTCGTCAGGAACCCGTTGGGTCCCCACTCCATGTGGAAACCGTCCTGCCGGATCGTGCGCATCTTCCCGCCGGGCACGGCTTCCGATTCCAGCAGGAGGATCTCCGCCTCGTTCCCCGCCTCGGCAAGATGGCGAACGAGGTAGTGCGCGGTGCAAAGCCCCGAGAGACCCGCTCCGACGATGACGATACGAGGCATCCGGTCACTCCGCCTTCAGCACGATGTCCTTCAGGGCGTCGATGAACCCGGGAGAGTCGTTCAGCGCGGGCGCCCGCAGGAACGATTGTATACCCGCCGAGCGCGCGTGGGCGGCGAGGCGGATGTCCAGCTCGTGGAGCGTCTCGACGTGGTCGGAGACGAAGCTCACCGGCACGACGACCAGCGTCCTCACCCCCTCGCGGGCCAGCCGCGTCACCTCGGAGACCGTGTCGGGGGAAAGCCATGCGGCCCGCCCCGCGCGGCTCTGGTACGAGAGGCCGTGCGGCACCCCGGGGAAGCTCCGCATCACCGCCGCCACCGTCCGCTCCGTTTCCGCCCGGTACGGGTCGCCCGCGTCGATCAGCGCCTGCGGGACGCCGTGGGCGCTGAAGAGGAGGAACATCGACTCGCGGTCCGCCGCCCGGATCGCCGCGGAGACCGTCTCCGCGAGCGCGGCGACGTATTTCGGGTGGTCGGGGTAGGAGCGGACCTCGGTCACCGGGAAGGAGCAGCCGGCCCACGACAACCACCGTCGCAGGTCCGAAAGGCTGGAACCGGTCGTCGCGGCGCAATATTGCGGGTAGAGCGGCAGGGCGATCGCCCGCGTCACCCCGTCCTCCTTCATCTCGAGGGCGGCGTGCTTGGCCAGCGGATGCCAGTATCGCATCGCCACGTACACCTTGAAGGGGGCGCCCGTCGCCTCCAGCGCCTCCTGCAGGGCGTACCGCTGCGCCTCGGTCAGGGCCGCGATCGGGGACCCGCCGCCGATCTCCTCGTAGTAGCGTCGGACCTTCCGGGCTCGAAGCCCCGAGACGATCCAGGCGAAGAGCGGCTGCGTGACCGCGGCCGCTGGAAGGCGGATCAGCTCCCGGTCGGAGAACAGGCGCGCCAGGAACGGGCGGATGGCGGACAGGGAGTCGGGCCCCCCCATGTTGAGGAGGACGACTCCCGTGAGCGGGCCGGCGGATGGCAAGGACGAGGTCCCTCCGGGGCGAGCCCCCGCTTACGCCTTGCGGCCGAGCCGGTGGACCGCCTCGACCATCGCGATCGCGTGCTCCGGGTTGGTGGGCGGAAGGATCCCGTGCCCGAGGTTGAAGATGTGGGACGACGCCTTCTCCCCGCGCCGCAGCACGTCCCGCACGCAGTCGTCGATCTTCTCCGGCGGGTGGAAGAGCATCGTCGGGTCCATGTTCCCCTGGATCGCCTTGTCCTGCCCCACGACCATCGCGGCGACGTCGAGCGGGATCCGCCAGTCCACGGCGACCACGTCGACCGGGAGCGTCCGGATCGACGTGAGCAGCGTGGCGCAGTCGTTGGCGAAATGGATCACCGGGGCGCCGCTGCGTTTCAGCCCCGCCACCACCTGGCGGGTGTACGGCAGCGCGTACTCCTCGTAGTCGCCGGGCGTCAGGACTCCCGCCCACGTGTCGAAGATCTGCACCGCCTGCGCCCCCGCCGCGATCTGGGCGTTCAGGTAGGCGATCACGGTCTTCGTGATCTTCTCCATCAGCGACCGGTACACCTCCGGCGCCTGGTACATCAGTTTTTTCAGCTGGATGAAGTTCTTCGACGTACCGCCCTCGACGATGTACGACGCCAGCGTGAACGGCGCGCCGGAGAAGCCGATGAGCGGCACCTTCCCCTCGAACTCCCTCCGCAGGATCCGGATCGCCTCCATCACGAACGGGACCTTGTCCTCCGGGTCCGGGATCCGCAGGGAGTCGACGTCCCTCTGGTTCTGGATCGCCTTCCCCAGGAGCGGCCCCTTCCCGTCGTGGAACTCCAGCGGGACCCCCATCGCCTCGACCGGGATCAGGATGTCGGAGAAGAGGATCGCGGCGTCCACCCCGAGCCTCTCGACCGGCTGGATGGTGACCTGGGCCGCCAGCTCCGGGGTCTTGCACATCGTGAGGAACGAGTTGTTCCCCCGGATCTTCTGGTACTCGGGGAGGTACCGCCCCGCCTGGCGCATGATCCACACGGGCGTGACGTCGACCGGCTCGCGCCGGCACGCTTTCAGGAATCGGTATCCCGGCATGTTCCACCTCGGCAAAGGAGCGGGGGCGGCGAAACGTTCGCCTGCCCGCCTCCGGGGGATGCGGAGCAATTCACTACTTTACCCGCTCCGTCGCGGCCCTGTAAACCGCGGAGAGCGGAAAGGACGTCTATTTCGCGGATTTGCCCGCCTGGACCGCCTGGTTCAGCCGCTTGCGGGTCTTGATGGGCACGTAGTTGCAGAACGGCTCCTCCTCGAGGTAATCCTCGAGGACCGCGTCGGCCCGCGCGCGGCAGCCGCCGCAGACGTTGATGTATTCGCACTCGCCGCACCGCCCCTTGTACTTCTCGAACGCGCGGAGCGACTCGAACAGCTCGGACCGGTGCCAGATCTCCCCGAACTTCTGTTTCTTGACGTTCCCCGCCACCACGGGGAAGTAGGAGCACGGCTGGACGTTCCCCTTCGAGTCGATGAAGCAGATCGACTGTGCGCAGATGCACCCCTTGCCGCCGCCGGTGGAGAACGTCAGCGACCGGGGCTGGAACTTCTCCCCCTCCTCCTTCATCTTCTGGAGCCGCACCCGGTAGTAGTGCGGCGCGCAGGTGGGGCGGACCAGCATCTCCGTCTCCTGCTTCTCCATTTGGTAATGCCACTCGAGGATCTCCTCGTAATCCTCCTTGCTGATCAGCTCGCTCATGATCGCCTCGCCCCGCCCCGTGGGGACGATCATGAACATGTACCAGGCGTGGGCGCCGATCGACTTGGCCAGCTTGCAGGTGGCGGCGATGTCGTGCTGGTTCCGCTTGGTGAAGGAGGAGTTGACGATGAACTGCATCCCGTTGCGGTTGAAGACCTCCGCCGCCCGCAGCGTCGCCTCGAACGCCCCCGGCTGCTTCCGGAAGTCGTCGTGCACCGCCGCGGTGGAGCCGTCGAGCGACAGCGAGCAGATCCGGATCCCCGCCTCCTTCATCTTCCCGACGACCTCGTCGGTGACGAGCACGCCGTTGGTCGCGATGCACATCCGGAACCCTTTTTCGGTCCCGTACTTCGCGATCTCGAAGAGATCCCCGCGCAGGAGCGGCTCGCCGCCGGAGAGGACGAGCACCGGCTTCGACACCTCCGCGATGTCGTCGATGAGGCGCTTCGCTTCCTGCGTGCTGAAATCGGTGTCGTGCGACGTCATCGTGGACGACGCGCGGCAATGGATGCAGTTCAGGTTGCACCGCCCGGTCACTTCCCAGGCGATCCACTTCGGGATGAACTCTTCCGCGGCCAAGGTGTATCCTTTCTTTCGGGAAGCGGGTAATTGAAAATTATAACCTATCGGCGCCGGCGGTCGGCTTCGAACAACCGTTTCCCCCGGAGCGTCCAATGGATACGATGCGGCGGCTTCTCCCCATGTTCCTCGCGGCACTCCTTGCAGCGCCAGTCGCGGCGCGTTCGGCCGACTCCCGGGTGGAGCTGAAAAACGCCGATTCCATGTCGGTATCGGTCCCTCTCGGGACCGACAACGGGGTGACGAAGGAGAGCGATTTCGAGGCGGTCGCCTCCGACCACGGAACCGTTTTCCTGTACCCGTTCGAGCTGTTCGGCAACATGTTCTGGAGCCAGCCGCTCTCCGCGGGCTCCTTCTCCCGGCTTGTTCCGGGGGCCGTTGTGCGTCCCGCCGTGCGCTCCATCGAGGATCACCGGGCGGCGAGGAGGGCGGGGGATGCCCGAAAGGCGGAATTGAAGGAGCGGAAGGAAGAGGAGAGACGGGAGGCGGCGCGGAAGGAGGAGGCGGAGCTTCGGGAGGGGAAGGCGCGGCTTGCGGCGCGCGTAGACGAAATGAACGAGCGGATCGCCGCCGCGGAAAACGCGCTGGCCGACGAGGAGGGGCGGGCGGACTGGATCACCTCCTCCGAGGATCGGGACATCGACCGCGCGCTGCAGAACATCCAGGAGTACGGGGACCGGAGGGACGAGCTGCAGGAGCAGCGAAACGCCCTGGCGGGACAGCGTCCCTACCCGTCCGCGGAGGCCGGCCGCCTCTCCGCGGAGATCAAGCGATTGAACGACCGGATCGCGTCGGAGCGGGACACGATCCGCACCGCGCGGGACCGGAAGCGGTCCGCCCGGTCGACCTACCTGTCCCGCAAGCAGGATTGGCAGAAGCTGGTCGCGGAGCGGAACCGGCTCGCCGGGGAGATCCGTTCGATCGACCGGAAGATCCGGGAGCTGTCCGGGAAGTAGCCGCTTCCCGCGCTACTTCGCCATCTCGGCGTACTTCTTCGCGTTCGCCGTGTCGCCGATCCCTTCGTACGACTTCGACAGCAACGCGGCTCCCTGCTTCGTCGGGTACAGCTCCATCGACCGCGAAAGTTCGGAGAGCGCCGCCCGGTAC
>JACRNP010000136.1 GCA_016234845.1 Deltaproteobacteria bacterium
GCGGATCATGGCGACCGGGCGCGCGGACTATCCCAACCAGCTCAACAACGTGCTGTGCATCCCCGGGCTCTTCCGCGGGGCGCTGGACTCCCGCTCCACCTGCATCAACGAGGAGATGAAGCTGGCGGCGGCGTACGCGATCGCCTCGTGCGTGGGGAAGGAGGAGCTGTCGGAGGACTACATCATCCCCTCCGTCTTCAATCGGAAGGTCGGTCCCACGGTCGCCAAGGAAGTCTCCCGCGCGGCGCATCGGACCAAGGTGGCCCGGAGGACCTCCAAGGCGTTCATGGAGATCCACCTCGACTGATGCGGTAACCGGACGTTGACGATCAATCCGCTGATCTTCCGCGAGTACGACGTCCGCGGACGGGTGGGGAGCGACCTCCACCGGGACTCGGTCGTCCTGCTCGGGAAGGGGTACGGGACGCTGGCCGCCGGACGGGGGGTGCGGACGGCCGCCGTCGGGCGGGACGTGCGCCTCTCCTCCCCCGGCTTCCGCGACGCCCTGGTCGACGGGCTCCTCTCCACCGGCATCGATATCGTGGACGTCGGCGTATGCCCGACCCCGCTGCTCTATTTTTCCATCCACCACTTCGGCGCGGACGGCGGCGTGATGATCACGGGCAGCCACAACCCGCCCGAGTTCAACGGGTTCAAGCTCTGCGCGGGATTGGCGACGCTCCACGGCGACGACATCCAGGAGCTGCGCCGCGTCATCGAACGGGGGGCGTTCCGGGAAGGGAAGGGGGATCTCGTCCGCCGGGAGATCGTCCCGGACTACCGCAAGTTCGTCGCGGCCAACCTGGCGATCCCGCGGAAGCTCAAGGTGGTCGTCGACGGGGGGAACGGGACGGCCGGCGCGGTGGCCCCGGACCTGTTCCGGGAGATGGGGATGGACGTGGTGGAGCTGTTCTGCGAGGCCGACGGGCGGTTCCCCAACCACTTCCCCGATCCCACGATCCCCGAGAACCTCCGGTTCCTCTCGGAGAAGGTCCGGGAGACCGGGGCGGACGTCGGCGTCGGGTACGACGGCGACGCGGACCGGATCGGCGCGGTGGACGAGCGGGGGAACGTCATCTACGGGGACTACCTTCTCGTGCTGTTCGCCCGCGAGATCCTGTCCCGCAAGCCGGGCGCCGCGATCATCTCCGAGGTGAAGGCGTCCCAGAACCTGTACGACGACATCGCGCGCCGGGGCGGCCGCCCGGTGATGTGGAAGGCGGGCCACTCCCTCATCAAGGCGAAGATGAAGGAGGAGGGGGCGGAGCTGGCCGGGGAGATGAGCGGCCACGTCTTCTTCCGGGACCGGTATCTCGGGTTCGACGACGCCATCTACGCCTCGGTGCGGCTCTTCGAGATCCTGGCGCGGGAGGACCGTCCGCTGAGCGCGCTCCTCTCCGATCTTCCGCCCGTCGTTTCCACGCCCGAGATCCGGGTGGAGTGCCCGGACGAGATCAAGTTCCGGGTGGTGGAGAACGTGGCGCAAATCGTGGCGCCCCAGGCGAAGGAGGTCATCGGAGTGGACGGCATCCGGGCGGTCTTCGACGGCGGGTGGGGGCTGGTCCGCGCCTCGAACACCCAGCCGGTGCTGGTTCTCCGGTTCGAGGGGAGGGACGACGGGGCGGTGCGGCGGATCCGCGGGGTCATGGAGACGGCCGTGGAGCGCGCCCGCTCGATGACCGGGGCGTGAGAGGGGACCGGTGACATTCCTCCAGGCGATCGTCCTCGGCCTGCTCCAGGGGGCCACCGAGTTCCTGCCGGTCAGCAGTTCCGGCCACCTGTTTCTCGCCCAGCGCCTCCTGGGGCTCAACGAACCGGAACTGGCGTTCGACCTGCTCCTTCACCTGGGCACGCTGGCGGCGGTCGTCTTCTTCCTCCGGTCGGAGATCGTGTCGATCCTGTCGGCGCTGTTCCGCAGGGATCCGTGGGCCGCGCCGTCCGGGTGGGGGACGCGCGACATCTGGCTGACCGTGGTCGCTTCCCTCCCCACCGCCGTCATCGGGCTCGTCTTCCACAGCACCGTGGAGACCGGCCTCACGTTTTGGGGAATCGGGGCCCGGTACCTCGTCCTGACCTTCCTGCTGCTGGCCACGAACCTCCGGTTCCGGCACAAGTCCGAACCGGACCGGATCGACTGGTGGGAGGCGGCGGCGATCGGCGTGATCCAGGGGGCGGCGGTCTTCCCCGGACTCTCCCGGTCCGGGTCGACCATCACCCTCGCGCTCCTGCTCGGGGTGGCTCCGCTCCGCGCCGCGAAATTTTCCTTCCTCATCTCCGTTCCGGCGATCCTCGGCGGCGCGATGTTCACCCTGCGGCAAGGCGTATCCCGCCTTCCCGGCTTCGGCGTCTCCACGGTCGGATTCCTGGTGGCCCTGGTCGTCGGGTACCTCGCGCTGATGGTCGTGGAACGGCTCGTCGTCCGCGGGCGGTTCCACCGGTTCGCCCCGTACACCCTCGCCCTCTCCGCGCTCTGCTTCTACCTCCAGTTCCGGGGGTAAACCACCGGCTGACACCCTCTTAGGGGGACACTCTTCGATTTTGGTTCACCGTCGGGGATGGAGGGGAAGAGTGTCCCCCGCCAGCCGCGACAGGGGCGCGCTCTCCGGAACCTTGTCGCCGCACCGCCCATCTCAGAAAAAGGTGTTATGGAGGGATTATGGAAAGCGGTGCGGGGATCCGTTGGAACGACTGGGAGCCGGCGGCGCTATCGCGCGCGGCGGCCGAGGGGAAGCTGATCTTCCTGGACATCGGGGCGACCTGGTGCCACTGGTGCCACGTGCTCGACGCCACGTCCCTCTCGGACCCCCGCATCGTCAAGATGCTGAACGAGGAGTTCGTCGCGGTCCGCGTCGACACCGACCGCCGCCCCGACGTCAACGACCGGTACAACCAGGGCGGGTGGCCGACCACCGCGGTGCTCCTGCCGGACGGACGGCTGCTGACCGGCGCCACGTACCTGCCGCCGGACGCCCTCCACTCCGTCCTTTCGAAGTGCCGGGATTTCTACCGACGGGACCGGGCCCGGGTGGACGATTACCTGCGGAGCGCGGCGGCTTCCCCGGCCGCGCCGTCGGAGCGGGAGTCGGCTCCCGGGGCGCCCCGCCCGGAGGAGCTGGCCCTCGTCCGGCACGCGGTTCTCGCGCAGTACGACCCGGCGTTTCCGGGATTCTTCCGGGAACCGAAGTTCCCCGTGACGGACATCCTCGCGTTCCTGCGGGACGCGTGGCTCGCGGAGGGGAACCGGGAGATGGGGGATACGCTTCTCGCCGTTCTCCGCACGATGGGGGGCTCCGGCGTTTTCGACCCGGTGGAGGGAGGGTGCTTCCGGTACGCCACCCGCCGCGACTGGACGGTCCCCCACTACGAAAAAATGCTTTCGGACAACGCCGAACTGCTGGCGCTGTACGCCGCGGCGTTCGAGCGGACGGGGGAGAGCGCCTTCGCGGACACGGGGCGGGACGTCCTGCGGTTCCTGTTCGCGAAGCTGCACGACACCGCCACCGGGGCGTTCTTCGGCAGCCAGGACGCGGAC
>JACRNP010000137.1 GCA_016234845.1 Deltaproteobacteria bacterium
CCGCGTGCAGGTCGACGGACAGCTCAAGACCGGGCGCGACCTGGCGATCGCGGCCCTGATGGGCGCGGAGGAGTTCGGGTTCGGCACGGCGGTGCTCGTCTCCCTGGGCTGCATCATGATGCGGAAGTGCCACCTGAACACTTGCCCGGTGGGGGTGGCGACGCAGGACCCGGTCCTGCGCGCCCGCTTCGACGGGGCGGTCGAGCACGTCGCGCGCTTCTTCCGTTTCATCGCGCAGGACCTGCGGGAGCACATGGCGATGCTGGGCTTCCGGACGGTGGAAGAGATGGTGGGGCGGGTCGACCGGCTCGAGGTGCAGCCGGCGGTCGAGCACTGGAAGGCGAAGGGGCTGGACTTCTCGGACATGCTCCTCCCGGCGGGGAACGGCGGGAGCAGCCCCAGGCACCGCGTGCGGCGGCAGGAGCACGAGGTGGGTAAGGCGCTCGACCACGAGATCATCGCCCTGGCGAAACGGGCGATCGAACACCGGGAGCCGGTGCGGATCGAGCTTCCCGTGCGCAACGTCCACCGGACGGTGGGAGCGTTCCTGTCGGGAGAGATCACCCGCCGGTACGGCGCGGGCGGGCTGCCGGACGACACGATCGACCTCACGTTCCTCGGGTCGGCGGGGCAGAGCTTCGGCGCCTTCCTGGCCCCCGGGATCACGATGCGCGTGCTCGGGGACGCCAACGACTACCTGGGCAAGGGGATGTCGGGAGGCCGGATCATCGTCGCGCCGCCGAAGGGGGCGACGTTCCTGCCGCACAAGAACGTGATCGTGGGCAACGTCGTCCTCTACGGAGCGACCGGGGGGGAGGCGTATTTCCACGGGATCGCCGGCGAACGGTTCGCCGTCCGCAACAGCGGCGCGAAGGCGGTCGTGGAGGGGGTCGGCGACCACGGGTGCGAATACATGACGGGAGGCGTCGTCGTGGTGCTGGGCCCCACGGGGAACAACTTCGCCGCGGGGATGAGCGGCGGGCTGGCGTACGTCTACGACGAGACGGAGCTGTTCGACACCCGGTGCAACCTGGACATGGTCGACGTGGAGAGCGTCTGGCAGGAGGAGGACGTCCGCCGGCTCCGCACGTTGATCGAGAGCCACTACCGGTTCACCGGGAGCCAGCGGGCGGCCCAGATCCTCGAGAACTGGGAATCCCGCCTGCCGCTGTTCGTCAAGATCATGCCGATCGAGTACCGGAAATCGCTGGAGCGGATGCGCCTGGAGGAGGACCTGAACACCGAGAGCGTCTCCGCCACCGAGGAGGTGTACCGTGGCTAACCCGACCGGGTTCATGGAGTTCGACCGGGAGGAGCCGCCGCACCGGCCGGTGGAGGAGCGGATCGGGGACTTCCGGGAGATCGAGGAGCTGCTTCCCGAGGACCGGATCGTCCCCCAGGCGGCCCGCTGCATGGACTGCGGCATCCCGTTCTGCCACGCCTACGGTTGCCCGGTGAAGAACCGGATCCCCGACTGGAACGACATGGTCTACCGCGGACAATGGAGGAGGGCGCTGGACCTGCTTCACTCCACCTGCAACCTGCCGGAGATCACCGGGCGCGTCTGCCCCGCCCCGTGCGAGGCCGCGTGCACGCTGGCGATCAACCAGCCGCCGGTCACCATCCGCCACCTCGAGCTCCAGATCGTCGAGCACGGGTGGCGCGAGGGGTGGATCCGGCCGGAGCCGGCTGCGCGCCGGACCGGCAAGCGCGTCGCGGTCATCGGCTCGGGACCCGCGGGGCTGCCGGCCGCGCAGCAGCTGGCGCGCCGCGGCCACGACGTGGTGGTCTTCGAGAAGGCGGACCGGGTGGGCGGGATCCTGCGGTACGGCATCCCGGACTTCAAGCTGGAGAAGTGGGTCATCGACCGGCGGCTGGAGCAGATGCGGGCCGAGGGGGTGGTCTTCGAGACCGGCGTGAACGCGGGAGTGGACGTGTCCGCGGCGTACCTGCGCCGCACCTTCGACGCGATCGTGCTGGCGACCGGGGCGACCGTCCCGCGCGACCTCCCCGTTCCGGGACGGGAGCTCGACGGGATCCGGTTCGCGATGGATTTCCTCACCCGGCAGAACCGGGCGATCGCGGGGGACGCGATTCCCGAGGCGGAGCGGATCTCCGCGCGGGGGAAGCGCGTGGTGGTGGTGGGTGGAGGGGACACCGGCTCCGACTGCATCGGAACGAGCCGCCGCCAGGGAGCGACCTCCATCACCCAGATCGAGCTGCTCCCGAAACCGCCCGACGGACGGCTGCCGACGAACCCGTGGCCGACGTGGCCGGCGACGCTGCGGACCTCCTCCTCCCAGGAGGAGGGGTGCGAGCGGATGTGGAGCATCCAGACGAAGGAGTTCGTCGGCGAGGGAGGGCGGGTGCGCAAGCTCCGGTGCGTGAAGCTCGACTGGCCGGAGCCGGACGCCGCGGGCCGCCGGACGCCGCGGGAGATCCCCGGCTCGGAGTTCGAGCTCCCGGCCGACCTCGTGCTGCTCGCCATGGGATTCGTCCACGTGGAGCACGGACCGCTGGTGCGGGAGCTGGGCGTGGGGATCGATCCGCGCGGGAACGTCGTCGCCGACGGCCGCCTGATGACGTCCGTCCCCGGAGTGTTCGGCGCCGGGGACTCGGTCACCGGGGCGTCCCTCGTGGTGCGGGCGTTCGACCTGGGGCGACGGGCCGCCGAAGGGGTGGAGCGCTACCTCACGGCCCGCTGACCATCGGCTCCGACGGCACGGGGGCGTCGAGCGCCTCCCGGGTCTTGCGGGCCAGCATCTCCGCGTTGAACGGCTTCTGCAGGAAGTGCGCTCCCGCGGAGAGCGTCCCGTGGGGAAGGATCTCCGAATCCGGGTACCCCGACATGTAGACCACGCGCGCCTCCCGGCACACCCGCCGGAACCGTTCCGCCAGGTCGAACCCGTTCATCCCCGGCATGACCACGTCGGTCAGCAGCAGGTTCGGGGGAGCGGACAATCCCGCCAGCATCGACAACGCCTCCGCGCCGTTTCCCGCCGCCAGCACGTTGTACCCTTTCTCCGCGAGCACCTGCCGCGCCAGTTCCCGGACGTTCTCCTCGTCCTCCGCGACCAGGACCGTTTCGGTCCCCCCGGCGGCGGCGGTCCGCGACGGTTCCTTCTCCGGGGCCATCGCGCCTTCCGGGGCGCGGGGGAGGTAGACGGAGACGACGGTCCCCTTCCCCGGCGCGCTGTCGACTCCGACATGGCCCCCGTCCCTCCCGACGATCCCGTACACGGTGGAGAGCCCGAGCCCGGTCCCCTTGCCTTTCCCCTTCGTGGTGAAAAACGGCTCGAACAGGTGGGAGAGCACCTCCCCGCCCATCCCGTGCCCGGTGTCCCGGACCGCCAGGCGGATGTACCGTCCCGGCGGGACCACGCCCAGGTCGTGCACCACCGGTTCGTCCGCGTCGAAGCCGTCCACGCCGATCGACAGGCGCCCGCCCCGCGGCATCGCGTCGCGCGCGTTCACCGCGAGGTTCATCACGACCTGGCCGATCTCGCCCTCGTCCGCCAGCACCTGTCCCGCGCCCGGCGGGGCTTCGATCCGAAGATCCACGCTCTCGCCGATCAGGCGGCGCAGCATCGTCTCCATCCCGGACACCACCGCCGCCGGCTCCATCGCGACCTGGCGCGTCGGCTGCCTCCGGCTGAACGCGAGGAGCTGGCCCGTCAGCGCCGCCGCGCGGGACCCCGCGCCGACGATCTCCTCCACGTGCCGCCGGTTCGGGTCCGCCGGGTCGATGCGGGCGAGGAGCAGGTCCCCGTATCCGTTGATCGCCGTCAGGAGGTTGTTGAAGTCGTGCGCCACGCTCCCGGCCAGCCTGCCCACGGCTTCCATCCGCTGCGCGTGCCGGAACTGGTCTTCCAGCCGCTTCCGGCCCGAGATGTCGCGCACCGACTCGATCCCCGCCACGATCCGTCCGGCGGCGTCCCGCATCGGCGACGCGGTGATCTCCACGTGGAGATCCCCCTCCGGCCGCTCGACGGACCGCTCGACCGTGTGCGTCCTCCCGTCGGCCATGGAGAGCACCACGGGGCACCCTTCGCACGGCGCCTCCTTCCCCTCGTACGCCCGGAAGCAGTGCTCCCCCACGTGGTTTCCGGTAAACCCCACGTGCACCGGGTTCTGGTAGAGCACCTTGAGGTCCGGCCCCTGGATGCTGATCCCGTCGCCGATCCCCGTGAGGATCGAGAGGTTCCTCGCCCGCTCCTCGTCGAGACGCTGGAAGAGGTCGTTCCAGTACACTCCGAGGAAGATCGGGATGGCGGCGATCGCGAGCATGTTGCGCACCGGGGAGTAGAGCGCGAGCCCGTCCTCGACGCCCGTCGCGATGTTGACGATCATGAGGAAATGGTCGAGGAACAGCAGGAGAAAGGCGACGGGGATGCCCGGCGGGACCCTCCGGCCGCGGCGGAACGGAAGATACAGGAGGAGGATCACGGCGGCGGCCATCGCCGCCCCGAAGGCGCTGAACGCGGTCTCCCCCCAGAAATCGGCGAACCGCAGGGATACCTGCCAGTACATCTCCCGGTGGTCCCCGAGGAACCGGACCCACAACGGCGCCGTCACCGCGTACAGGACCGCGACGCACGCGAGCCCCGCCGCGAGGAACCGCTCCGGCGTCTTCCGGTCCGGAAGGAAGTAGCGCAGGAAGGCGTAGCCGAGGAGGACCCGCGCCACGCCCGTCAGGGAATGCTCGAGCGGGGGGTAGACGTTGTACGACAGCACGTTCGGGATGAAGCCGCGGAAGGTCCCGTATTCGAGGAGGAACATCACCGCCTCGCGGGTCAACCCGACGGCGGCCGCCACGCCGACCAGGCAGTCCCGCTTCTCCCGGTCCCGCCGCCACCGCCGAAGCGCCACGGACAGGAGGACCGCCCAGAACGCCGCGGCGAGCACGAACCGCACCGCGTTGTTGCCCGGGTCTCCCCGCCCTCCCCCGAACTGGGAGAGGATCTCCAGCAGTTCCGTCGGCAAACTCCCCCTCCCGGCGTTTCCCGTCCGTCGCTACGGAACCCGCGGAGCGTCCAGCGCTTCCCGGACCTTTCGCGCCACCGCGTCCGACGTGAACGGCTTCTGGAGGATCGCCGTCCTCCGTCCGACGACGCCGTGCCGCATCACCGTCTGCTCCGTGTACCCGGACATGAACAGCACCTTGATTCCCGGCCGCAGCGCCTCGGCCCGTTCCGCCAGGTCCGGTCCGGCCATGACCGGCATCACGACGTCGGTCAGGAGCAGGTGGATGGGGCGGGGATCCGCGGTCAGCACCTTCACCCCCTCTTCCCCGTTCGAGGCCGTCAGCACCGTGTACCCCCTGTCCGCCAGGACCTCCCGCACCAGCTCGAGCACCACCGGCTCGTCCTCGACGACCAGCACCGTCTCGGTCCCGCGAATCCGCTCCTCCGGCACCGGAGCCCCGGCCGACGGGACCGCGTCCACCCGGGGCAGGTACACCCGGAACGTGGTCCCCCGCCCCGGCTCGCTCTCCGCCCAGATGTACCCTTCGCTCTGCTTGACGATCCCGTAGACCGACGAAAGCCCGAGGCCGAGCCCCGGCCCCGCATCCCCCGAGAACGGTTCGAAGAGGCGGGCCTGCGTCTCCTCGTCCATCCCGGGCCCTTCGTCGGTGACCGCCAGCATCACGTACGGGCCGGAGGCCACGAACAGGTGCCGCCGGGAATCTCCCTCTCCGAGGTCCGCGTTCGCGGTCTCCAGCCGGACCGCGCCTCCCTCCGGCATCGCCTCCCGCGCGCGCAGCGCGAGGGTCACGACCACCTCCTCGAGCTGCGAGGGGTCGACGCGCACCGTCCCCAGCGCCTCCCCGCGGACGATCGACAGCCCGATCCCGGCGCCCAGGACCTTCCGCAGCGCGGGCTCCATCCCCGCGAGCACGTCGTTCAGGTCCAGATCCTTCGGCCGCATCACCTGCTGCCGGCTGAAGGCGAGAAGCTGGCGGGTGAGGGTCGCGGCCCGCATCCCCGCGCGCTTGATCTCCTCCGAGTGCCTCCGCTGCTGCCCCTCCTTGTCGAGCTGCAGCACCAGAAGGTCCGCGTATCCGATCACGGCGGTGAGGAGGTTGTTGAAGTCGTGGGCCACCCCCCCGGCCAGGCGCGCCACCGCCTCCATCCGCTGGGCTCTCCGCCGCTGCTCCTCGCGCCGCCGGTCCTCGGTGACATCGCTTTTGACCGCCACGTAGCCGGTCGTCTCTCCCGCCGCGCCGCGCAGCGGGGAGATCACCGCCTCCTCCTCGAAGAGGGTGCCGTCCTTCCTCCGGTTGACGAAGACCCCCTTCCAGCTCCGCCCCGCCGCGAGGCGGTCCCAGAGATCGCGGTAGAACGCCTCGTCCTGGCGCCCGCTCTTGAGGATCCTCGGGTTCTTCCCGACGACCTCGTCCCGACGGTACCCGGTGATCGACTCGAAAGCGGGATTGACGTATTCGATGGTCCCTTGCGCGTCGGTGACGACGACGGCCGCGCCCACCTGCTCCACCGCGTCGGCGATTCGCGAGAGGCGTTCCCCCGTTGCGCCCGGGTCGCTCCCTCCCGCCTCGCCCGGTTTCCCGCGATCCGGGCCCCGCCGGCGGAGCGACAGGAAGTACCCGATCGCCGCGCCCACGGCCAGGGCGAACAGAAAGAAGGCGACTCCTGCCGGGCTGAACGGTTGCGGCACCTTGCCTCCTTGCGCGGCGCGAAGGGCGACCCATCCGGGCGCCCGTTCCCCCTTATCGGAAAGCATCACCCGATTCTTCAGCGGTTTCCCGGTCTTCCGCGCCTCCGGAAAAAGATCCCGGAAACGCAACCGCCATCCCGTTTACTGAATCTATCCATGTGAAAACGGTTCCGATTCCATGGGGGAAGGAACAGGAGGACAAGGATGCGGAGATCGACGGTTCTCGCTGCGGCGTTCCTGCTGGCGCTCCCGGGCCTCGCGCTGTCGGCGCCCTGGGAGCTCGACCCGGCCCACACCGGGGTCCACTTCAAGGTGCGGCACCTGATGGTTTCGTCGGTGCGCGGGGATTTCGGGAAGGTTTCGGGGAAGATCGCCTACGATCCGGCGGATCTCGAGAAATCGTCCGCGGACATCACCATCGACGCCGCCTCCATCAACACGCGCGTCGCGAAACGGGACG
>JACRNP010000138.1 GCA_016234845.1 Deltaproteobacteria bacterium
CGATCGCCCTCGTGATCGCGCTCGTGGTCCGCACGCTGCTTCTTCAGGCGTTCAAGATCCCCTCCAGTTCGATGGAGAACACGTTGCTCGTGGGGGACCACATCTTCGTGAACAAGTTCATCTACGGGTACCACATCCCCTGGACGAAGGGGCGGATCCTCCGGATCGCATCCCCGAAGCGGGGGGACATCATCGTGTTCGTCTTCCCCGAGGATCCGTCCAAGGATTTCATCAAGCGGGTGGTGGGAACTCCCGGAGACGTCGTGGAGGTCCGCCGGAAAACGGTCCTGGTCAACGGCGCGCCGATCGCCGAGCCGTACACGCGGTTCGCCGACGGGATGGAAATCGAGGGGTTCGTCCGCACCCGGGACAACATGCCCCCGGTGCGGGTGCCCGACGGGAAGCTGTTCGTGATGGGGGACAACCGGGACCGGTCGTACGACTCCCGCTTCTGGGGATTCGTGGACATGGACGCGGTGATCGGGAAGGCTCTCTTCATCTATTTCTCGATCGACTGGCACCGCGGATTCCCCTGGTACGAGGCGTGGCACTGGCCGGAGATGATCCGCTGGGAGCGTATCGGACACGCGCTGCGCTGATCCGCCGAACGACCCGTTCGTTACGGGTTGACGGCGCGCCGCCATCGGGGGTATCATCTCGAATGGCCTTTTAAGCTAATCCCGCGAGGTTAGCAAAGGATGACACGGACGAAACGACCGCAACGCCTCTCCGCGCCGCCGGAGAGGCTTTTTTTATGTCCCGAAGTTTCCCGTCCGGGGACGAAAGGTGGAACCCCATGAAGAAAGCCGCCGCCAAGACCATCCTCGACGGGAAGGGAGTGGAACGTGCCCTTTCGCGCCTGACCCACGAGATCCTGGAAAAGAACAAGGGGGCCTCCGAGATCGTCCTCGTCGGGATCGCATCCGGAGGAATCCCGCTGTCGCGGGTGATCCGGAGGAAGATCCAGACGATCGAGGGTGTCGACGTTCCCGCGGGCTTCGTGGACATCACCCTCTACCGCGACGACCTCGGGAAGTCGGGGTACCAGGCCCGGATGAAGCGCACCGAGATACCGTTCTCGATCAACGAGAAGAAGGTGATCCTGGTGGACGACGTCCTCTACACCGGGCGGACGATCCGCGCCGCCATGGACGCCCTGATGGATTTCGGGCGGCCGAGGAACATCCAGCTCGCCGTCCTCGTGGACCGCGGGCACCGGGAGCTGCCCATCCGCGCGGATTACGTCGGACGGAACGTGCCGACGTCCCGGTCCGAAACCGTCGAGGTCCGGGTCGAGGGGGAACCGGACGACTGGAAGGTGGTTCTCAACGAAACGCCCGGGAAAGGGGAGTAGCGGATGGAATGGAGGCGGAAACACGTGCTCGGTCTGGCCGACTTCCGGCCGGAGGAGATCGAGTTCGCCATCGACACCGCGCGCTCGATGGAGGAGGTGCTCACGCGGGACATCAAGAAGGTCCCCGCGCTTCGGGGAAAGACGGTCGTGAACCTGTTCTTCGAGCCGAGCACCCGGACGCGGACCTCCTTCGAGATCGCCGGGAAGCGGCTGTCCGCGGACGTGGTGAACTTCAGCTCCTCGACGTCGAGCATCACCAAGGGGGAAACGCTCCTGGACACCGCGAGGAACATCGAGGCGATGAAGCCGGGCATCCTGGTGATGCGGCACCCCGCCTCCGGCGCCGCCGAATTCCTTTCGAAGCACGTCTCGTGCTCGGTCATCAACGCGGGCGACGGCGCCAACGAGCACCCCTCGCAAGGCCTGCTCGACCTCTACACGATCCTCAAGGCAAAGGGGAGGATCGCGGGCTTGAAGATCGCGATGGTGGGAGACATCCTCCACAGCCGCGTCGTCCGGTCGGACCTGCACTCCCTCGGGCGGATGGGAGCGAACATGTGGCTTTGCGGCCCCGCGACGCTTTTGCCCCGCGAAATGGGCCGGACCGGGGCGATCCTCACGAGCGACATCCGGGAGGCGGTCCACGGGGCCGACGTCGTGATCATGCTGAGGATCCAGCTGGAGAGGCAAAAAACATCGTATTTCCCGTCCCTTAGGGAGTATTCAAAGAGGTACGGCTTGAACAGGGCCGTGTTCTCCCACGCCAAGGAGGATGCGGTCATCATGCACCCGGGACCCATCAACCGCGGCGTGGAACTCACCGACGAGCTCGCCGACTGCGACCGGTCGCTGGTGCTCTCCCAGGTCGAGTCCGGAGTCGCCGTCCGGATGGCTCTCCTCTACCTTCTCGCCGGAGGTTCCCATGCTGCTCATTAAGGGAGGACGCGTGATCGACCCCTCCTCCCGCCGCGACGGGATCGGACACCTGGTGATCGATGGAGGGAAGATCCTCGATTTCCTCCCGGGCGATCCCCCGAAAGGGTTCCAGGGAACGGTGATCCACGCCGATGGAAAGTGGGTGACGCCGGGCCTGGTGGACATGCACGTGCACCTCCGGGAGCCCGGCTTCGAATGGAAGGAGGACATCCGCTCGGGAACCGCCGCCGCCGCCGCCGGCGGTTTCACCTCCGTGGCGTGCATGGCCAACACGAAACCCGTGAACGACAACCCCGAGGTCACCCGGTTCATACTGGAGAAGGCCGCGCGGGAAGGTTCCGTGTCGGTGTTCCCCGTGGCGGCGGTGACCCGGGGTCTCGAGGGGAAGGAGATGACCGACTTCTCCGAAATCGCGGAGGCCGGAGCGGTGGCATTCTCGGACGACGGGAATCCGGTCGAAGACCCTCTCCTGATGCGGCGCGCGATGGAGTACGCCAAGCCGTTCGGATACCCGATCCTCGTCCATCCGGAGGATCACCGGCTGGCCGAAGGAGGGGCCGCCAACGAGGGTTGGACGGCGCAGAAGCTCGGCATTCCGGGGATCCCTTCCGCCGCCGAGGAGGTCGCCATCGCCCGGGACATCCTGCTCGCCCGCCAGACCGGCGGCAGGGTGCACCTGCAGCACATCAGCACGAGGATGGGGGTGGATCTCCTCCGCATGGCGAAACGCGCGGGGCTGGCGGTCACCGGCGAGACGGCGCCGCAATACTTCACCCTGACGGACGGCGCGCTGGAAGGGTACGACACGAACGCGAAGATGAACCCTCCGCTGCGGGGCGAAGACGACCGGATGGCCGTGCTGGAGGGGATCCTCGACGGAACGATCGACGCGGTGGCGTGCGACCACGCGCCGCACGAGGAGTACGTCAAGCGGTGCGAATTCATCGCCGCCGCCAACGGGATCATCGGCCTCCAGTCCTCCCTCCCGCTGACGCTCGTCCTCCTCGCGGGGGGAAAGGTGTCCCCGACGCGCGTGGTGGAGCTGTTGTCCTCCGCGCCGGCGAGAATCCTCTCCCTCCGCGGCAAGGGCGCCCTTTCGAAGGGCGCAGACGCCGACGTGACGGTCATCGACCCGGACCTCGAGTGGGCGTTCGAACGGGACGCGGTCCTTTCCAAGTCGAAGAACAGCCCGTTCCTCGGGTGGAAGATGCGGGGACGCGCGGTGCTGACGATCCACGCGGGGCGGATCCGCCACTCGACGATCCCGGGGGTCGCGGCGGATGCCTGAGCGGAAAGCCCTCCTCGCCCTCGCGGACGGCACCCTTTTCGAGGGGATCTCTTTCGGGTACGACGGGGAGTGCGCCGGCGAAGTCGTGTTCAACACGTCGATGACCGGGTACCAGGAGGTCCTGACCGACCCTTCCTACAAGGGGCAGATCGTCACGATGACGTACCCGGAGATCGGGAACACGGGAATCAACCCGGACGACGTCGAGTCGTCCCGCCCGTGGGTGGAGGGGTTCGTCGTCCGGGAGGCGTGGACTCCGCCGTCGAACTGGCGCCTCGTCGAATCGCTCGAGGCGTATCTCCGCCGATACCGCATCTGCGGGATCGCCGGGATCGACACCCGTCGACTCACGCGCCGCCTCCGGGACGGAGGTTCCCAGATGGCGATCCTGTCCGCGTCGGGGCGGGACCCCGAGGCGCTGCTGCGGGAGGCGAGGGAGCTTCCGTCCATCGTGGGCCGGGACCTGGTGCGGGAGGTCACGACCGACCAGGTCGCCCGCTGGGAAACGGGGGACTGGGACCTCGAAAAGGGGTACCTCCCCGCCGCGTCGTTCCACGAGCGGTTCGGCAAGGTCCCGCGGATCGTCGCAATGGACTTCGGCGTCAAGCGGAACATCCTGCGGATGCTGGTCTCGCACGGGTTCGAAGTCACGGTCGTGCCCGCCTCCGCGACGGCGGAGAAGATCCTCTCGATGGATCCCGACGGGGTATTCCTTTCCAACGGTCCCGGCGATCCCGAAGGGGTGCCGTACGCCGTGGACACCGTCCGGAACCTGCTCGGACGGATCCCGATGTTCGGGATCTGCCTCGGGCACCAGATCATGGGGCTGGCGCTCGGCGGAAAGACCTTCAAGCTGAAGTTCGGACACCACGGGTGCAACCAGCCGGTGAAGGACCTCGCCACGGGGAAGGTGGAGATCTCGAGCCAGAACCACAACTTCTCCGTCGACCCGGATTCCCTCGGGGGGAAGGCGCGGATCACGCACGTGAACCTGAACGACGGGACGGTCGAGGGGCTCTCGGTCCCTTCGATGCGCTGCTTCTCCGTCCAGTACCACCCCGAGGCGTCCCCGGGGCCCCACGACTCCCGGTACCTTTTCACCCGTTTCCACCGGTACCTCTGCGGGGAGGAGGAGCTGTAGATGACACCGGCGGCGGCCCGCATCACGGCGATCCCCGCACTGTCCGCGTGCCGGTTGTGCCCGCGGGAGTGCGGCGTGAACCGGCTCTCCGGCGAACGGGGATTCTGCGGCGCGGGGGCGACCGCCCGCGTGGCGTCGGTGTCGCTGCACCACGGCGAGGAGCCGCCGATCTCGGGCACACGCGGGTCGGGAACCGTTTTCTTCAGCCACTGCAACATGAAGTGCGTCTTCTGCCAGAACTACCCGATCAGCCAGTACGGGAACGGGCGCGAGATGTCGCCGCGGACGCTCGCGGAGGAGATCCTCTCCCTCCAGAGGAGAGGGGCCCACAACGTCAACTTCGTCACCCCGACCCCGCACGTCCCGCAGCTCGTCGAAGCGGTCCTGCTGGCGCGCAGGAGTGGATTCCGCACCCCGGTGGTCTACAACTCGAACGGGTACGACTCCCTCGAGGCGCTCGCGCTGCTCGACGGGGTGGTCGACATCTACCTTCCGGACGCCAAGTACCGCACGTCGCGGCTTGCGGACGAGGCGTCCGCGACCCCGGATTACGCGGGACACAACGACGCCGCTCTCCGGGAGATGGTCCGCCAGACCGGTTTCCTCTCGATCGGCGGGGACGGGGTCGCGACCCGGGGGATGCTGGTCCGCCACCTCGTCCTGCCCGGGAACGTGGAGGAGACCGAGTCGGTCCTCGAACATCTCGCGTCCGCCTTCGGCCCCGACCTTCCCCTCTCGCTGATGGGACAATATTTCCCGGCGTACCGGGCAGGGGAACTTCCCGGGTTCGATCGAAAACTGTTCGAAGCGGAGTACGACCGGGCGATCGCCGCCGCCGAGCGCCTGGGGCTCCGGAACGTATTCATCCAGGAGTTGTAGAACAGTGCCGAAACGCACCGATATCACGAAGATAATGCTCATCGGATCCGGCCCGATCATCATCGGGCAGGCATGCGAGTTCGACTACTCCGGGACCCAGGCGTGCAAGGCGTTGAAGGAGGAGGGGTATACCGTCGTCCTGGTCAACAGCAACCCTGCGACGATCATGACCGACACCGACTTCGCCGACCGGACGTACGTGGAGCCGATCACCCCGGAGATCGTCGCGAAGATCATCGAGCGGGAGCGTCCGGACGCCCTTCTCCCCACCATCGGAGGCCAGACCGGCCTGAACATCGCCGTCTCCCTCCACGAGATGGGGGTTCTCCGGAAGTTCGGCGTGGAGCTGATCGGGGCGAACTTCGACGCGATCCAGAAGGCGGAGGACCGGAACCTGTTCCGGGCGGCGATGGAGAAGCTCGGCCTCGTCGTCCCCCGGTCGGGGTACATCCGGTCGCTCGAGGAGGCGATGGAGGTGATCCCGGAGGTGGGATACCCGGCGATCATCCGCCCCTCGTTCACGCTGGGGGGAACCGGCGCCGGAATCGCCTACAACCGGGAGGAGTACGAGGAGGGGATCCGGTGGGCGCTCGACGCATCGCCCAAGCGGACCGTCCTGGTCGAGCAGTCCGTCATCGGCTGGAAGGAGTTCGAGCTCGAGGTCATGCGCGACCTGGCCG
Organism: Deltaproteobacteria bacterium; assembly: GCA_016234845.1. Lineage (NCBI taxonomy): Bacteria > Pseudomonadati > Myxococcota > Myxococcia > Deltaproteobacteria bacterium. The sequence goes on from JACRNP010000138.1 coordinate 6,279, forward strand.
ACAACGTGGTCATCGTCTGCTCGATCGAGAACCTCGACCCGATGGGGGTGCACACGGGCGATTCGATCACGGTGGCCCCCGCCCAGACGCTGACGGACAAGGAATACCAGCTGATGCGCAACGCCGCCCTCCGCATCATCCGGGAGATCGGCGTGGACACGGGGGGGAGCAACATCCAGTTCGCCGTCCACCCCGACACCGGGGAGATGGTGATCATCGAGATGAACCCGCGCGTCTCCCGGTCCTCCGCGCTCGCGTCCAAGGCCACCGGTTTCCCCATCGCCAAGATCGCGGCGAAACTGGCGGTCGGGTACACCCTCGACGAGATCCGCAACGACATCACCCGGGTGACGCCCGCCTCGTTCGAGCCCACGATCGACTACGTGGTCACCAAGATCCCCCGGTTCACCTTCGAGAAGTTTCCCCAGACGGAGGATTCCCTGGGGACGCAGATGAAGTCGGTCGGCGAGGTGATGTCGATCGGGCGCACGTTCAAGGAGTCGCTGCAGAAGGCGATCCGGTCCCTGGAGACTTCCGTCTACGGGTTCGATGAGGTCCTCGCGGTCCGGGGTGCCGCCTCGGCGCCCGCGCGTCGGAAGATCCTGGAGGAAAAGCTCCGCAAGCCCAACTCCCAGCGGCTGCTCCACATCGGGGAGGCGTTCCGGGAGGGGTGGACGACGGGGGAGATCCGCGCCTTCACCGGGATCGACCCGTGGTTCCTCGAGAACATCCGGCAGATCGTCGGCATGGAATCGGGGATCCGGGAATGCGCGCCCGAATTCGCCGGATTCGATTCCGGGAAGGCGGGGGAGTGGGCGACCCGGTTCCGGAAGTGGAAGGCGACCGGCTTCTCCGACCGAAGGCTCGCGATGCTGCTGGCTTCGTCCGAGGACGACGTCCGGCGTGCGCGGTACGCCGCGGGAGTGAAGACGGTCTTCAAGCGGGTGGACACCTGCGGCGCGGAGTTCGAGGCCCACACTCCGTACCTGTACTCGACGTACGAGGCCGAATGCGAGGGCCGTCCGACGGACCGGAGAAAGATCGTGATACTGGGCGGCGGACCGAACCGGATCGGGCAGGGGATCGAGTTCGACTACTGCTGCGTCCACGGCGTCTTCGCGCTCCGCGAGGAGGGGTTCGAGACGATCATGGTGAACTGCAACCCGGAGACGGTCTCCACCGATTACGACAGCTCGGACCGCCTCTACTTCGAACCGCTCACCAAGGAAGACGTTCTGGCCATCGTGGAGGCCGAGAAACCGGTAGGAGTCATCGTCCAGTTCGGCGGCCAGACCCCGCTCAAGCTGGCCGTCCCGCTCGAGAAGGAAGGCGTGCGGATCCTGGGGACGTCGCCGGAGAGCATCGACCGCGCGGAGGACCGCGAGCGGTTCGCGGAGATGCTGGACAAGCTGGGGCTCCGGCAGCCCCCCAACGGGATCGCCCGGTCGACGGAAGAGGCGGTGCGCATCGCGCTGCGGATCGGATACCCGGTCCTCCTGCGACCCTCGTATGTCCTCGGGGGGAGGGCGATGGAGATCGTCCACGACGAAGAGGGGTTGCGGAAATACCTGACCCACGCCGTGATCGCGTCGGAGGCCCGACCGGTGCTGGTCGACCGGTTCCTCGAGGACGCGATCGAGATCGACGTCGACGCCATCTCCGACGGGGAGACCGTCGTGATCGGCGGGATCATGGAGCACATCGAGGAAGCCGGCGTGCACTCCGGCGACTCCGCCTGCTCCCTCCCGCCGCACTCGATCCCGAGGGAGGCGCTCGACGAGATCGCCCGCCAGACCCGGGCGATGGCGGCGGAGCTGTCCGTGGTGGGGCTGATGAACGTGCAGTTCGCGATCCAGAAGGGGGAGATCTACATCCTGGAGGTGAACCCGAGGGCGTCGCGGACCGTCCCGTTCGTGAGCAAGGCGATCGGCGTCCCGCTGGCGAAGCTCGCCGCGAAGGTCATGGCCGGGAAGAAGCTTTCGGAGCTGGGTTTCGCCCGCGAGGTCGTGCCGGAACACGTTTGCGTCAAGGAGGCGGTCTTCCCGTTCATCAAATTCCCGGGCGTCGATACGCTCCTCGGGCCCGAGATGAAGTCCACCGGAGAGGTGATGGGAATCGACCGGAAATTCGGGACGGCGTTCGCCAAGGCGCAGATCGCCGCCGGGATGATCCTCCCCCTGTCGGGAAAGGTGTTCGTGAGCGTGCGGGACGAGGACAAGGAGGCGATCGCTCCGGCCGCGGGGCTCCTCCACGAACGCGGGTTCACCTTCGTGGCGACCCGCGGAACGGCCGCGTTCCTCAACGGCCGCGGGATACCCGCCGAGACGGTCCTGAAGATCAACGAGGGGCGTCCCCACGTGGCGGACCTCATCAAGAACGGCGAGATCGCGCTGGTGATCAACACGCCGCAGGGGGCGCTGTCCAAGGCGGACTCCTACTACATCCGGCGGACCGCCCTGGTCTACAACATCCCGTACTTCACCACCCTCGCCGCCGCGCGCGCGGTGTCCCACGCCATTTCCGACCTGATCCGCGACGACCTCACGGTGATGAGCCTCCAGGAGTACCACGGGTCGCACCGAAAGGCCCGGTGACCGGGCCGCTCCCCATCCAGTTCGTCAAGGGGGTGGGCCCGAGGCTCTCGGGGAAGTTCGCCGCCCGGGGCATCCGGACCGTGCAGGACGCCCTGTACTTCTTCCCGAAAGGGTACGAGGACCGGCGCAGGATCGTCCCCATCCGGGAACTTTCCGCCGGAATGATCGTGCCCGTGAAGGCGAAGATCCTGTCCGTCCATGGAGGGGGAAGGCGGTTCGGCGGCCCCCGGATCCTGGAGGTCGTACTGTCCGACGGAACCGGACGGCTCGCGGCGAAATGGTTCCGATTCCACGCCTCGCTCGCCGAGCGGTTCCACGTGGGCGAGACCGTCACGCTGTGCGGCCCCGTACGGATGTTCCGCTTCTTCCCCGAGATGCACCACCCGGAGATCCTGGGGAAGGAGGAGGAGGCGGACCCGGTCCATTCCGGGAGAATCGTACCGGTATACCCGGAGGTGGCGGGGATCCCCCCGCGGCTCCTCCGGAAGATCCTGTGGGAGGTCGTCCGGAGCCACGCCCGCGGGGAGGCCGAGTTCTTCCCGCCCTGGATCCTGTCGAAGGCCGGAGTCCCGCCGCTGTCCGAATCGCTCGCCGCGATCCATTTCCCGCCCGACGGGGCGGATGCCGCGATGTTCCGGGAATTCTCCACTCCCGCGCAGAGGCGGCTCGTCTTCGGGGAGCTTTTCTCGCTCCAGTGGGCCCTGGCGAGGAGACGGGCGGGTGCGGCCCGGGAACCGGCGGTGCCTCTCCCGTGGGACCGGGAGATCGTCGGAGAGATCAAGAGGCGCCTCCCGTTCGAACTGACCGGCGCCCAGCGCAGGGTGGTGAACGAGATCCTTTCGGACCTCCGCAGGAGCCACCCGATGCAGCGGCTCCTGCAGGGCGACGTGGGGAGCGGAAAGACCATCGTCGCATGGATCGCCGCGATGGTCGCCTGGCGGCACGGGGCGCAGTCGGCGATCATGGCCCCCACCGAGATCCTCGCGGAGCAGCATTACCGCCGCTTCACGGCGCTGACCGAGGGGCTGCCGGTGAAGGTGGCCCTGTTGTCGGCCGCGCTTTCGCCGCGGGAGCGGGACGCGGCCCGGCGAGCCATCCGGGACGGCGTGGCGGACATCGCGGTCGGAACGCACGCGTTGATCCAGGAGAGCGTGGAATTCCGAAGGCTTTCGCTCGCGATCATCGACGAGCAGCACCGGTTCGGCGTCCTGCAGCGCGCGGCACTCCGCAAGAAAGCGAGCGTGGCGCCCCACCTCCTCGTGATGACGGCGACACCGATCCCCCGCACGCTGGCCATCGCGCTGTACGGGGACCTGGACGTATCGGTGATCGACGAGATGCCGAAGGGGAGGATTCCGGTCCGGACGCGGATCGTGGGAGAGGAAGGGCGCGGCGGGGTGTTCGACCGGGTCCGGGAGGAGATCGCTCGGGGCGGACGGGTCTACATCGTCCTGCCGCTGGTGGAGGAGTCGGAAAAGATCGCCCTCCGGGACGCGACGCGGACGGCGGAACGGGTGAGAGAGGCGTTTCCGGACGCGGGCGTCGGGCTCCTGCACGGGCGGATGAAGGCGGAGGCGAAGGAGTCGGTGATGCGCGGCTTCCTGTCCGGCGCGCTCCGGATCCTCGTTTCC
>JACRNP010000139.1 GCA_016234845.1 Deltaproteobacteria bacterium
TATTAATCGTAAACCGTAACGGAATCGCTTACTTGGTTGTATTCTTCCCCCCGCGGGACCGGGTTGAATATCGAAGAATCACTATATTTCGCGAAGCGGTATCGGAAATATTCGATATCCGGACGAACATCTTCGCTTGCGATCCTGTCCCTTTGGTGGTACATTGCCGTCAGTTCAAATACTCCGAGACGCAATCCTCTCCCAAAGGGTCCTTTCGAAGGAGCAGGTCCGCACCCCGCCGGACTATCCCGCTTCTCCCGAGATTTCACCACGCGGAAGATCGGACGGGTCATACACCCGCCCACCGGCTTGTGCTTGGTGAAAAAACCGAAGGAGAAGTGAAGCTTATGCAGGAACAGAACCGGCAGGAACAGAAGACAACGGAAGCAACCGCGTCGTTCGAAACGTTCGGGCTGCGCCCCGAGATCCTCCGCGCCGTCGTGGCGATGAAGTACGCAACGCCCACCCCCATCCAGGAAAAGGCGATCCCGCTCGTGCTCGGGGGGAAGGATCTCCTCGGCTGCGCCCAGACCGGCACCGGCAAGACGGCCGCCTTCGCGCTGCCCATCCTCCACCGGCTCCAGGGGACTCCCTGGAGGGGAAGCGGACGGCGTCCCATCCGCGTCCTCGTGCTGACGCCGACGCGCGAGCTGGCCTCGCAGATCGCCGCGAGCTTCGGATCGTACGGCAGGCACACGGGGCTCACGAACGCCGTCGTCTTCGGCGGCGTCAACCAGGGACCGCAGGCGCAGGCCCTCCGGCGGGGGATCGACATCCTCGTGGCCACCCCCGGCAGGCTGCTCGACCTCATGACGCAGGGGCTGGTCGACCTGAGGAGCGTCGAGACCTTCGTGCTGGACGAGGCCGACCGGATGCTCGACATGGGCTTCATCCAGGACATCCGGCGGGTCATCGACCGGCTCCCCGCGAAGCGGCAGACCCTCTTCTTCTCGGCGACGATGCCGGGGGAGATCCGCGGGCTCGCCGACACCATCCTCCGCGACCCGGTCCGGGTGGCCGTGACCCCCGTGGCGACTCCGGCCGAGGCCGTGACGCAGCGGGTCCACTTCGTGGAGAAGCACGAGAAGATCGAGCTGCTGAAGCACCTCCTGGACGACCCCTCCGTCAAGAACGCGCTGGTCTTCACGCGGACCAAGCACGGCGCCGACGGGGTCACGAAGCAGCTCGAGCGCGGCAGGGTCCGCGCGGAGGCGATCCACGGGAACAAGTCGCAGAACGCCCGCGAGAAGGCCCTCCGGAGCTTCAAGCAGGGGTCGACGAGGGTGCTCGTGGCGACCGACATCGCCGCCCGGGGGCTCGACATCGTCGACCTGTCCCACGTGATCAACTTCGACCTTCCCAACGAGCCGGAGAGCTACGTCCACCGGATCGGCCGCACGGGCAGGGCCGGCGCCTCGGGCACCGCCCTGTCGTTCTGCTCCTTCGACGAGCGCCCCTTCCTCGCCGGGATCGAGCGGCTCATCCGGAAGCATCTCCCGGTGGCGGAGGACCATCCGTTCCGCTCCGGCCACAAGCCGGGGCCTCCGACCGACCTCGACCCGCGGCGCGCGCACGGCGTGCCGGCGATGTCCCTCGTCCATCCCGACCAACCTTCCACCCGCGGCGGGCTCGATGGCCCCGGCGGCCGCCAGGGCCGCTCTCGCCGCGACGCGAAGTGGAACCCGGGTTTCGGGGGAGGCAGGCCGGGCTACCGTGGTGGAGAGCACCGCCGCTCGGCGCGGTAGGGAAAGCCGCTGTCATTCGAAGGCCAAAGCGGTTTCACCGCCGCTTTGGCCTTCTCTTATAATGGATCCCGATGCTGACCGTCTCCGGCCTTTCCAAATCGTTCGGCAGACAGACCCTGTTCGAGGGCGCCTCGTTCCAGGTGGCTCCCGGCGAGCGGGTGGGGCTGGTCGGCCGCAACGGGTCGGGGAAGTCCACCCTGCTCCGGATCCTCCTCGGCGAGGAGGGCCGTGACGAAGGGGAGGTGACGGTTCCCGCCGGGTACCGGATCGGACACCTGTCCCAGCACATCGCGTTCCGCGCCGAGACGGCGCTTTCGGAGGCGGCGTCCGCGCTCCCGCCCCGCGAGGACGGTACGGACGAAACGTACCGGGCGAAAGCCGTCCTGGCGGGGCTTGGATTTTCCGAATCCGACTTCCTTCGCCCTCCGGGGGAGCTCTCCGGGGGGTTCCAGGTCCGGCTCAACCTCGCGCGGGTGCTCCTTTCCGGCGCCGACCTCCTCCTGCTCGACGAGCCGACCAACTACCTCGACATCGTCTCCGTCCGCTGGCTTACGCGGTTCCTTTGCGGATGGAGGGGTGCGCTCCTGCTCGTCACCCACGACCGCGGCTTCATGGACGGCGTCACGACCCACACGATGGCGATCCACCGCGGCCGGGTGCGCAAGATGGCCGGCGGGACGGAAAAGCTCTACGCGCAGATCCTCCAGGAGGAGGAGATCCACGAGCAGACCCGAAGGAACGACGAGAAGAAGCGGAAGGAAGCCGAGGTCTTCATCGCGCGGTTCCGCGCGCAGGCCACCAAGGCGCGGGCCGTGCAATCGCGCATCAAGGCCCTGGCCCGCCACGAGCGCCTCACGAAGCTCCAGGATCTCCGCGACCTCGACTTCCGGTTCACCGAGGCGCCGTTCGCCGGGAAGTGGATGATGGAGGCGCGGGAGCTGTCGTTCGGGTACGAGCCGGGCAGGCCGCTGATCGAGGGGCTGTCGTTCCCGGTGGCCCGGGGGGAGCGGATCGCGGTCGTGGGGCCCAACGGCCGGGGGAAGACCACGCTGCTGCGGCTTCTCGCGGGGGAGCTTTCGCCGTCTTCCGGCATCGTCCGTCCGGCCGTGAACCTCAAGGTCGGTTACTTCGGCCAGACGAA
>JACRNP010000140.1 GCA_016234845.1 Deltaproteobacteria bacterium
CGGCGTGCAGATGGCGGTCTTCCCGCTGGCCGAGCAGTACAAGATGCCGTACATCGGCGGCGGCGCGATGGCGGCGGGGCTCACCGGGAAGGACGCGATCGCGTACTACTCGCGCATCCACACCCACGCCCGGATGCAGGCGGCGGCCGGGTGGAAGTGGGGGTTCGACAACCTCGGGAAGAACTGGACGTTCCTGGTGGCCGACTACGCGTGGGGCCACTCGCTGGCGGAGGAGTTCGGCAGCCGGATCAAGGCGGCCGGCGGAAAGACGCAGACGATCCTTGCGCCGCAGAACACCAGCGACTTCGTCCCGTTCCTGCAGAAGGTCGACCCGGACACGAAGGTCCTCTTCACGGCGTTCCTCGGCGCGCCCGCGCTGGGCGTGATGCGGCAGACCGTGGAGCTCGGGCTGCACAAGCGGCTCCAGCGGTACACCGTCATCTGCTGCACCGACGGCGTCGGACAGGAGACGGTCGGGAAGGAGTCGGCCGGGGCGCACTACTTGAGCTACTACCCCCGCCACGCCTCCCAGGTCCCCAAGGAGCTCCAGGCGTACGACAAGGCGTACCGGAAGGCGGTCGGGATGGCCGACAACGGCAGGGACGCCTCCGACCCGAAGAACACGGCCACCGTATCCCACATGTGGACGATGTGGACCACCCCGTACATGATCAAGCAGGCGGTCGAGAAGTCCGCGTGGAAGGATTCGAAGAAGAACGCCGACTTCATGAAGGCGTTCAACTCGCTGAAGGTGAAGGCGGGCCCGTGGGCACCGCAGGGCGACCTGGTGATGCGGGAGAACGACCACCAGGGATTCCACGACCATTACCTCGAGGAGGTCCAGCCGGACCTCTCCCTGAAGGTGATCGCGCGGGTGCCGAAGGAGAAACTGATGTACGACGCGCCGGTCGACCTGCGGTCGAAGCTCTAGACCCGCGGAGGTCCGCAGACGGTGGCGTCGAACCTGGCGGTGGCGGTGATGAACGGGATCGTCTGGGGTCTGATCATGGCGTTGATCGCCCTGGGACTGAACCTGATCTTCGGCCTCCTCCACATCATCAACATGGCCCACGGGGCCCTCTACATGCTCGGTGCGGTGTTCTCCTGGTACGTCATCGAGTGGACGGGGAACTACTGGCTGGCGCTCCTCGTCGCCCCGCTGGCGGTCGGGCTGATCGGGCTCGCCCTCGAGCGCGGGCTTCTCCGGACGATCGAGGACCAGCCGCTGGTCACGATCATCTGCACCTTCGGCATCATGCTGGTGCTCCAGCAGCTCGTGCTCACCGGGTTCGGGGGGACCGCCCGGAGGATCGCGCTTCCGATCCCCGGGCGGTTCCCGCTGTTCGACCTGCAGTATCCCGTGATGCGGATCGTGATCGCCGCGATCTCCGCCGCCGTGATGGGGGGGCTGTGGTTCTTCCTCAACCGGACCCGGTACGGACTCTGGATGCGGGCGGTGGTGCAGGACCGGGAGATGGCGGTCGCGCTGGGGATCCCGGTGTACAAGGTCTACATGTGGACGTTCGTCCTCGGGTCGGTCCTCGCGGCGTTCTCCGGCGTGCTGGCGGCGCCGATCGTGTCGGTCGACTTCATGATGGGGCGGGAGATCCTCATCATGGCGTTCATCATCGTGATCGTCGGCGGGATGGGGAACCTGTGGGGGTCGGTGATCACGGCGGTCGTCATCTCCCTCATCCACGGGGTGGGATCGATCTTCGTGGTCCCCTCGACCGCCACGGTGTTCTCCCTGGGCTTCATGATCCTGGTCCTGCTCGTCCGGCCCCAGGGACTCTTCGGGGAGTGATGCTCCTCGACCGGTGGAAAGGGGGGGCGTTCCCCCTCGCGTTCGGCGTCGCGACGGCCGTCCTGGCCGCCGTCCCGTATTTCGCCGACCTCTTCTACCAGACGTTCCTCACCGAGGTGCTGGTGTGGGCCCTCTTCGCCATCTCCTTCGACCTCATCTTCGGGTACGCCGGGCTCCTGAGCTTCGGGCAGGCGCTCTTTTTCGGACTGGGCGGATACGCCGTGGCGATATCGATCCTCAAGCTGGGCCTGGGGACCGGCGCGGGACTTCTCCTCTCGGTGGCGGTCCCCGTCGCGTTCGCCGCGTTCGTCGGCTTCTTCTCGGTGCGTCTCACCGGCATCCACTTCGTCATCATCACCATCATCTTCGCCCTGATCGGGAGCACCGTGGGGGAGACGTGGACCTCGCTCACGGGGGGCGCCGACGGGCTGGTCTTCATGCCGCCGCCGCTGGACGTCGGCGTGGCGAAGCTGGACCTCATGGACATCCGCACCACCTACCACCTGGTCCTGGCGGTCACGGCGCTCTCCTACCTCTTCCTGCGCCGGATGGTCGGTTCGCCGCTGGGGAAGGTGTTCGTGGCGATCCGGGAGAACGAGGAGCGCGCGCGGCTGATCGGCTACGACGTCCGCCGGTACAAGCTTCTGGCGTTCGTGATCGCGGGCGGGCTCTCGGGTCTCGCGGGGGGGCTCTACTCCCTGAGCCTGAAGTACGCCTCGGCGACGTTCCTCCACTGGTCCATTTCCGGCCACGCGGTGGTGTACACCATCGTGGGCGGGGGCGGAACGCTCGTGGGGCCGATGCTCGGGGCGGGGCTCATCATGTCGCTCGAACATTACCTGGTGAAGCTGCTGAC
>JACRNP010000141.1 GCA_016234845.1 Deltaproteobacteria bacterium
CGAGCTTCAGCACCATGCGGTTTCCGTCGGCGTCGAATTCGATCACGGGCGCGCCTCTTCCCGGAGGGATGCGAGGAAGATGTCGACGAGCGCCGGGTCGAGCGCCGCGCCGCGCAGGACGCCCATCACGCGGACCGCCTCTTCCCGGTCGTACCCCTTGGCGTACGGCCGGTCGGTGGACATCGCGTCGAAGACGTCGGCCACCGCCACGATCCGCGCCACCAGCGGGATGGCGTCTCCGCGGGTTCCGGTGGGGTAGCCGCGGCCGTCGTACCGTTCGTGGTGGTAGAGGATGATGTCGATGACGTCCTGCGGGAGATTCGCGTGCCGCCCCACCTCGGCGCCCCATCCCGGGTGCTTCTTGACGATCTCGAACTCCTTCTCCGACAGCTTGCCCGGGAGGTTGAGGATCGCCTCCGGCACGCCGATCTTCCCGCAGTCGTGCAGCCAGCTCCCGTGCCGGATCGACCGGAGGGTGGCCTCCGGAAGACCGAGGGACTCCGCGATCCGAAGGGCGTACGCGGCCACGCGGTCGCAATGCCCCCGGGTGTACGGGTCCTTGAGCTCGATCGTCTGCGCGATCGACCGCAGCGTCCCCTCGTCGGCCTGCCGGAGCGACCGGACGAGCTGGTACCGGCGCACCCCTTCCTCGACGGTGCCCAGCCGGCCTGCCGGAGCGACCGGACGAGCTGGTACCGCCGCACCCCTTCCTCGACGGTCTCCACCACCTCCTCGTCGATCCACGGCTTCACGTGGAAGCGGAACACCTCCCCCCGGTTGATCGCCTCGATCGCCGTCGGCAGGTCGGCGTACCCGGTCAGCAGCACCCTCGCGGTGTCGGGCGAAAGGTCCCTCACCCTCGACAACAGCTCCACCCCCCGCATTCCCGGCATCAGGTTGTCCGACACGACCACCGCCACCGGCCCGCAGCGGACCAGCTCCAGCGCCTCCTCCCCGCTCCCGGCTCGGAGGACGCGGAGCCCGCTGTCCAGGAAGAGCCGCTCCAGGGCGGAGAGGACGTACTCCTCGTCGTCGACGAAGAGGACCGCGTCGTCAGCCACGCACCGCCTCCTCGTTCACGATGAGGATCACGCACTCCGACGTGTAGGGGCTCCGCTCGATGACCACCCGGTGGTTCCCCTCCTCCCCGGACGCGTTTCCGTCATGCGACCGCCGGCTCTCGTCGATCACCCGGTCGACGAGCCGGTTCTGCGCCGCGGTGAGGACCTCGCGCCGGTCCGCGCCGATCACCGGTCCGATCCGGTTGCCGAAGCAGACCATCCCCTTCCGGTTGCACTGGAAGACGGTCCCGTCGAGCGACATCCCGACCACCGCGAACGGGAGGTTGTCGAGGATGTTGAGCGACTCGGTGAGGAGCCGGTTCTGGGTCGTGAGCGCCGCGGTCCGCTCCTCCACCCTCGCCTCGAGATCCCGGTTGAGCGCGGTGAGCTCGTCGTTCTTCGCCCGCAGCTCCGCCGCCAGCGTCCGGTTCTCCCGGCCGAGGTTGTACCGCTCCACCGCGTTCGTCACGGCGACGCGGATCTCGTCCTCGTTCCACGGCTTCGCGATGAACTTGTAGATCTGCCCGTCGTTGATGGCGGAGACGATCGCCCCGGTGTCCGCGTAGCCGGACAGGATGATCCGGACCGTCTCGGGCCAGCTCTTCCGGACCTCGCTCAGGAACTCCACGCCGTTCATCCCCGGCATCCGGTAGTCGGAGATCACGACCTGCACGGTGTCCCCCTGTCCCAGGGCGAGCAGCCCCTCGGCGCCGGAGAGGGCGGTGCGGATCTCGTACCCGTCGTCGAGGAAGAGGCGCTCCAGGGAGCGCAGGACGTTCCGCTCGTCGTCCACGCAAAGGATTCGCACCGGTTCGGCCATCGGTCAAACCTCCTCCACGACCGGGATTCGCACGGTGAAGGAGGTGCCCTTCCCCGGCTCGCTGCGCACCGAGATGTCCCCCCGGTGCTTCTTGACGATGTCGTACGTGATGCTCAGGCCCAGCCCGGTTCCCTTGCCGACCTCCTTGGTGGTGAAGAACGGCTCGAAGATGCGCTCCAGGTTCTCCTTGGGGATTCCGCGGCCGGTGTCCTCGACGCAGACGCCGATGCTGCCGTCCGAAACCCACGACCGCACGGTGATCTCCCCGCGGTTCTCGATGGCGTGGGCGGCGTTGACGAGGAGGTTCATGAACACCTGGTTCATCTGCTGCGGGTTGCAGCGCGTACGGGGAATCTCCCCGAGATCCTTCTTCATCGTCGCCTTGTACTTGATCTCGTTCCAGACGATGTTGATGGTGCTCCGGAGGCACTCGTTCAAGTCCGCCATCTTGAAGTCGCTCTCGTCCACGCGGGAGAAGCTCTTCAGGTCCGCCACGATGCTCCGGACCCGTTCCGCGCCCTCGAGCGACTCCCGCACCAGGTCGTCCAGGTCCTTCAGGATGTAGTCGATCTTCAGCTGCTCCCGCTTCTGCCGGAGCGCGTCGACCGTCGCCGCCGGAGCCCCCGCGCCGATGCACGCCGTCTGCTCGAAGAGGAATTCGGACAGCCGCGAGAGGTACTTCCCCAGCGTCCCCAGGTTGCTGTTGATGAACCCGATCGGGTTGTTGATCTCGTGGGCCACTCCCGCCGCCAGCTGCCCGATCGAGGCCATCTTCTCCTGCTGGACCAGCTTCGACTGGGTGCGCCGGATCTCGGAGAGCGCCTCGGAGAGCCGCGCGTTCTTCTGCTCGAGCTCCCCCGTCATCGCCTTGATCTCCGTCGCGTCGTGGATGGCGACGATGGCGCCGGCGACCTCCTGGTCCGGGTCCTTCCGGAACGGGAACAGCCTCAGGACGAACCACTTCCCCGACTTCCCGTGGAACTGCTCCACGGGGCGGCCGCAGGCGAGCTCCGCGTCGATCCCCGCCTCCCGGAGCGTCTGATCGTACGGCCGGCCGAGGATCTCCTGGTACGACTTCCCCGTGAACTCCCGGAACACCCGGTTGCACCGGCGGATGCGACCGTGCGGGTCGGCCAGCAGGAGCATGTCGTCGACGCAGTCGATCGTCCCCTCCCACTCCTTCTTCGCCACCGCCACGAGCCGGTAGAGGCGGGAGAGTTCGTCGTGCTTGCGGACCAGATCGGAGGCGTGCTCGAGGCCGCTCTCCATGGACCAGGCGACGCACGCGGAGATCTCGTTCCGGTCGAAGAACCGCCCGACGTACCGGCGGTACCGGTCCTCCTCCTCCGGGGGGAACCCCGCGGAGCGGACCAGGTCGTCGTACGCTTCCCGGAAGAACCTGGACAGGCCGAGGAAGATGCCGAGCGGCATCCCGGCGAGGCGGTATTTCCGCGACTCCACGACGCCGAAGGCGGTAAGCCCCTCGTCCATCCCCAGGGCGTCCGCGGTGAGGGGAGGGGGCTCGCCGCCGTTGCGGAACGCCTGGACGATCGATCCGGAGGTTCCGCGGATGGCCGGGCGCCACTGTTCGGGGTCCCGGGACGTGAAGCGGAAGTAGCCGTTCGCCTCGGCCCGGGAAAGGATCCGCGTAAGGAGCAGGTCCTCCCCGCGGACGATGATTTCCGTGAACGTCGCCATGCGCTCCCTCCGACGGGCTCCAGAGGAGTTCATCGGAAGAAGCACCCGGATACTTCAGCGATTTAGCGGGGCGCCGCCTCGAGGGGACCCGGGGTCAGCCGGTAGACGACGGGGGTCACGATCTCCGCCTCGGCGGGGGGGGTACGGAAGGGGGAGGCGCTCCGGACCGCCTCCACGGCGTTGCGGTCGAGCACCGCGAAACCGGAGCCCCGGACGACCCGGATATCGCTGGCCGACCCGTCCGGGTGGATCCGGAACGAAACGACGACGTTTCCTTCCCACCCCATCCTTCGGGCGACGGGCGGGTAGGCGATCCCCCGCTGGATGTCGTCCCTGAGGTATGCGTAGCCCCCCTCGAGGTCGATCGCGCGGCCGGGACCGTGACCGGCCGACGAGGATCGGCCGGAGGGGGGGGCCGTGCCCGGGGGAAGCGGCGGGAGCCCGGAACGGATCCCGACGGGGGAGCGGACGGGAGCGGTCGGCTCCGGGACTGCCGACGATGCGGCGCCGGCCTCTGGAGGAGCGGGGATCGGGGCCGCCGGCGGCTCCGGGCCGGGGTCCGGTTCCGGCAGGTCGGCCCGCGGGATGCTCTGCGGCGACGTGGA
>JACRNP010000142.1 GCA_016234845.1 Deltaproteobacteria bacterium
CACAGGAAATTATGATGGGTGCCGGAACCCTGTACGTCGTCGCGACGCCGCTGGGGAACCTCGAGGACATCACGTTCCGGGCGGTGCGGATCCTGCGCGAGGTGCCGCTCATCGCGTGCGAGGACACGCGCCGGACGGTGAAGCTCCTCAACCGGTACGAGATCCGCACGCCGATGACGGTGTTCCACGACTACAACAAGGCGCGCGCCGGTGCGGGGATCCTGCGCCGCCTCCGGGAGGGGGAGAGCGTCGCGCTGGTGTCCGACGCCGGGACGCCGGGCATCTCGGACCCGGGGTACGAGCTGGTCCGAGACGCCGTCTCCGCCGGGATCCCGATCGAGGTGATCCCGGGACCTTCCGCCCTCGTGTCCGCTCTCGTGATCTCGGGCCTGCCCACCGACCACTTCGTGTTCGAGGGGTTCCTCCCCAACCGAAAGGAGCGCCGCCGCAAGGCGCTGCACGCGCTGTCCGGCGAGACCCGGACGATGATCTTCTACGAATCCCCCCAGCGTGTGGCCGCGTTCCTGGCCGACGCGGTGGAGGCGTTCGGGGAGCGCCGCGCCTGCGTCGTCCGCGAGCTGACGAAGATCCACGAGGAGATCCTGCGCGGGTCGCTCCCGGAGCTCGCCCGGGAGATCTCCGGCAGGGAGAGCGTCCTCGGGGAGATCACGGTGGTGGTGGGCGGAGCGCCGAAGACGATCGAGCTGTCCGTCGAGGACATCGTCCGCGCCGCGCTGGAGGACGCCTCCGGCTCCTCGCGGGACCTCGCCCGGGAGATCGCGGAGAGGACCGGCGTGTCGCGGAAGGAAATCTACGAGGAGATCCTGCGGCAGCGGAAATGAGACGGGGCGGCCACGCGGCCGCCCCGTGCCCTGCGGGATCGCGTCAGACGGCGACGAGCAGCGAGTCGGTGACGTGCGTGACGAGGGAGTGGAACTTCTCCTTCGCCTTCCGGAACGCCGGGTCGGCCAGCACCTTCTCGAGGGCGGCGAGCGATTCGAAGTCGACCTGCACCACGCGCTGCGGCGAGGAGCCGCCCAGCATGCTCTTGTACTTCCGGACCGCCTTCACGCCGCGGTACCTGCTCCAGATGTTCTTTCCCTGCCCCTTGACGTACTTCTCGTATTCGGAGTTCTTGCCCGGCAGGATGTCGAACCGGTACTCGAAGGTGATCATCGTCGCGCCTCCTTGGAATGTTGGTCCTTCTTACGGGATACGCTAACAAACCGCCCCGGCACCGTCAATCGACCCGCAGGACCACCTTCCCGAACTGGCGCTTCTCCTCGAGGGACCGGACCGCGTCGCCCGCGCGGGAAAGCGGGAAGACCGAGTCGACGACCGGCCGGATCAAGCCGTCGCGGAAGACGGAGAGCATCGCGGCGAACTCCGCGTGGGTCCCCATCGTGGAGCCGTGGACGGTCAGCTGATTCCAGAAGATCCGCGCGATGTCCGTTTCCGGGTTCGGGCCGGTGGTGGCGCCGCAGGTGAGCAGGCGGCCCCCCTTGGCCGCCGCGGCGATCGACCGCTTCCAGGTGGCCTTCCCCACCGAATCGAGGACGACGTCCACCCCCCGCTTGTCCGTAAGCGCACGGATCTCCCGGGCGAAATCGGTCTTCGCGTGGTCGATCCCGGCGTGCGCCCCCAGCGCCTTCGCCCGCGCCAGCTTCTCCGCGCTGCCGGAGGTGACGAACACCGTCATCCCGAGAAGCTTCGCGATCTGAAGCGCGGCGACGGCGACGCCGCCCCCGATCCCGATGATCAGGAGCGACTCGCCCGGACGGACGCGCGCCTTGGTGACGAGCATCCGCCAGGCGGTTAGGAACGTGAGGGGGAAGGCGGCCGATTCCTCCCAGGAAAGCGCCGCAGGCTTCGGGTAGGCGTTGACCGCCGGGGCGACGACGTATTCGGCGAACGTGCCGGCGACGTGCTCCCCGAGGAGGTGGAAGGTCACGCACAGGGAATGCTCCCCCGCCATGCAGAATTCGCACTCGCCGCAGTTGATGCCGGGGTTCAAGACCACCTCGTCCCCGGGCCGCACGCGGGTGACTCCGGGGCCCACCGATTCCACGACCCCCGCGCCGTCGGACCCCATCACGTGCGGCAGCGCGACCGGGATGCCCGGGATGCCGTTGCGGACGAAGATGTCCAGGTGGTTCAGCGCCCCCGCCCGGATCCGGACGCGCACCCGCCCCGGGCCGGGGACCGGGTCGGGAAGGTCGCCGTACTCGATCGTGTCCGGTCCGCCATGTCTGCGGAAAAAAGCCGCTTTCATGCCTCGGGGGAATCCTTTTTCCGGGCCCGCCGGTAGACGATCTCGGGGGGGATGTCCGACGCGTCGATCATCGTCCCCTGCTTCTTCTTCGCGGCGATGACGCCCACGAGGTCCCGCAGCTCGCGGACGTTCCCCGGCCACGCGTACGATTCGAGGATCTCGAGGGCCGCGGAGGTGAACCCCCGGAGGGCTTTCTTCCGCTCCCGGTTCGCCTCTTCCAGGAAGTGGTGCAGCAGCAGCGGCACGTCCCCGCTCCGCTCCCGCAGCGGCGGGATCCGTATCGAGCCCGCTTCGAGCTTCTTCGCCAGCGTGGCGGGCATGTTCCGGGCGTTCGGGATTCCCGCGAGGGGCACCGGGGACGAAGCGACGAACCGGACGTCGGGCGCCCCGTCCCCGCCGTCCGCCGCGGGGGGCGCCCCGAGGGAGCGGTCCAGCCGATCGAGGACCGCGGAGGGCGCCTCCCCGAGGTCGGACAGGTACAGCGTGCCGCGGTTGGCGAGTTCCATCTTCCCGGGCCGGGGCACCGCGTGCCGCTCGCCGTCGGCCGGATCCTGTCCGAACAGGTCCGCCTCCAGCCGGTCCTCGGGAACGTCGGCGCAGTAGACCGGCACGAACAGCCCCGCCGAACGGTTGCTGGAGAAGTGGACGAACCGGGCGAAGAAGTTCCGGCCGCTCCCGCGCTCCCCGACCAGCAGCACCGGGTCGTCGGTGTTCGCCATCCCCTGGAGAGCGAGGAGAAGCCGTTCGATCGGCTCGCTGTCCCCCACCACGGACTGGACCTGGTGCCGGCCCCGGATCTCCGATTTGAGGAACTGGTTTTCCCGGAGCAGCCGACGCTGCTCGAACGCCTTCTCGGCGAGGTTCACCACGTCGTCCGCCCGGAGCGGCTTCACGAGGTAGTGGAACGCCCCGCTGCGCATCGCCTCGATCGCGGTGTCGGCGGTCGCGTACCCCGTCATCAGGATCACCTCGACGTCCGGGTGGATCTCCTTGGACGCCCGAAGGAGGTCGAGCCCGCTCTCCCCGGGCATCATGAGGTCGGTGAGGATCAGGTCGAACTGCCCGCTCTCCAGCTTCTCGATCCCTTCCGTCCCGGACCGCGCCTCGGTCACGGTCCACCCCTTGTCCTGGAGGATCGTCGAGAGGAGGGTGACGATCGCCGGTTCGTCGTCGACCACGAGGACCCTCTTCAGCCGGTTCGTCATGCGACGTTCCTCACGGTTTTCTCCTTCGGACGGCCCAGAGGACGGCTCCCGCGCCGGCCAGGAGGATGATGACCAGGGACGCCACTTCGAGGCCCCTGTACCGGGAGCGGCTCATGCGCTCGGCCGCCGCACGGTTCTCGAACGTTCCCGCCGTTCCGTTGTCGGTCGCCGCCGCGGACGGTATTGCGATGAGGAGGGCGAAACCGAGGAGGAGAGCGGCCAAGACGCCTGCCGTCCCTTTCGCGAGGCGGAATTTCCCGCGACCGTTCGGGATCCAGCGGTCCATCGGACGATTTATACCACGAATCGCAGGCCGGCGCCGCAGGAGGCGCACCGGGCGCCGGAGAGCCCGACCGCCTCGGAGCGGTACCCGGCCCGGCGGACCGCCACCGCCCCGCAACCGGGGCAGACGGTGTCCTCCCCCCCCGGCATGGAGATGTTCCCGACGTAGACGTACGGAAGACGCTCCCTCGCGGCGCGCCACGCCGATTCGA
The DNA here is from genome assembly GCA_016234845.1 of Deltaproteobacteria bacterium. NCBI lineage: Bacteria > Pseudomonadati > Myxococcota > Myxococcia > Deltaproteobacteria bacterium. The sequence continues at coordinate 3,972 of JACRNP010000142.1, forward strand.
CGCGGGCGGGCGGGGTGGGGGGGGCGGTCGCGCGATGCTGGGGGAAGTAGCGGGAGAAGTGGAGCGGGATCTCCGGGTCCGTGTCCGCGACGAAGTCGATCACCCGGCGGACCGCTTCGTCGGAGTCGTTGCGTCCCGTGTACAGGAGGTTGGTGACCTCGACATGGGTCGCCTTCGCGGCGGTGCGGATCGTCTCCAGCACCGGCGCAAGCTCCCCTCCGCACACCTTCCGGTAGAAGGCCGGGTCCATCGATTTCAGGTCGACGTTCATCGCGTCCACGAACGGCAGCAGCTCCTCCAGCGGTTCCGGGAGGACGTACCCGTTCGTCACCAGGACGTTCTTCATGCCGGCCGCCCGGAACGCCTTCGAGCAGTCGAGGACGAACTCGAACTGGATCAGCGGTTCGTTGTAGGTGTAGGCGATCCCGACCGATCCTCCCCTTCGGGCCGCCGCGACCAGCTCCGCGATCCGCACGTCCGCGAGCGGCGCCCGGCGCAGGACCAGTTGCCAGTTCTGGCAGAATTCGCACCGGAAGTTGCACCCGACGGACCCGATGGAGAGGATGGAGGCGCCGGGGTGGAAATGGAAGAGCGGCTTCTTCTCGATCGGATCGATCGCGACGGAGGCCGCCTTTCCGTAGGTGGCGGCGACGAGCGCACCGTCCCGGTTCTCCCGCACTCCGCAGATGCCGGCCTTGCCGGCGGCGATCCGGCACCGGTGGGGGCACAGCCCGCACCGTACCGCGTCTTCCTCCGGGCGCCAGTACGAGGCGCCCCGTGCTTCAGTACCGGATGTCGAAGTCATGGAAGATCTCCCCCGGCGGCCGCCAGGAAACCTCGATCCCGGTCACGTGCGCTCCCGGCGGCCCGGTCCGCATGAAATCCACGACCGCCAGGACGGCCGCGCGGTCCCCCTGCACCACCGCCTCGACCCGCCGGTCCGGAAGGTTCCGCACCCAGCCGCGCGCGCCGGCCTCCCGCGCGAACCGCACGGTGGCCCCGCGGAACCAGACCCCCTGCACGCGCCCCGACACGACGACGTGGGCCTCGGCGGGGCCCGTCATCCGCCCGGTTCCTTCCGTCCGAACATCGCGAGAAACTCCGGCTCGGTGAGCACGGGGATCCCCAGCTCCCTGGCCTTCGCCAGCTTGCCGCCCGGATCCTCTCCCGCGACCAGGAAATCCACCTTCCGGCTCATCCCGGCGGCGATGTTCCCCCCCTCCTTCCGCACCATCTCCCGGGCGCGGCCGCGGGGGACCGAGAGCGTCCCCGTGAAGAGAAACGTCTTTCCCGAGGTTTTGCCGGCCGGCGCCTCCGGCGGAAGGGGGGTGACCTCCCGGAGGAGCCGGTCGACCGCCTTCCCGCGCTCCGGGGAGTCGAAGTGGCGGCGGATCGATTCCGAAACCTCGGGGCCCACCTCGCGCACCTTGCGCATCTCCTCCTCGGACGCGCGCCGGATCGCCTCGATGGAGCCGAAGTGGCGGGCGAGGACTTCCGAGAGGTGCTCCCCCACGTGCGGGATTCCGAGGGCGAAGAGGAAGCGCGACAGCGGGACGTTCCGGCTCCTCTCGATCGCCCGGACGAGGTTGTCCGCCGACTTTTCGCCGAGCCGCTCCATGCCGGCGAGCGTCTCCCGGTCGAGCCGGTACAGGTCGGCCGGATCGGTCACCAGCCCCTGGTCGACCAGGGCGGAGACGATCCGGGTTCCCATCCCCTCGATGACCATCGCCTCCTTCGCTACGAAGTGCCGGAGCGACCTCCGCCGGTTCTCCACGCACCCGTCGCCCGTGCACCGGTGGGCCGATTCCCCGGGGATCCGCTCCACCGGCGCATCGCACGCGGGGCACCGGCCGGGGAAGACGAACTTCGGGCCGCGCCCCGGAACGTCCGCCCCCGCCGAGAGCGATTCCACCACCTCCGGGATCACGTCCCCGGCCCGCTGGACGACGACGCGGTCCCCCACCCGGATGTCCTTCGCGTCGATCGTGTCCTGGTTGTGAAGCGTCGCGCGCCGGACGGTCACCCCGCGGACGACGACGGGAGAGAGGATCGCGACCGGGGTGATCGTCCCGGTCCGGCCGACGCTCAGGAGAATGTCCTCCACCGTCGTCTCCGCGCGGTCGGGAGAGAATTTCGCCGCGATCGCCCACCGGGGGGAACGGGAGATCTCCCCCAGATCCTCCTGGAGGGAGGCGTCGTTGACCTTCGCGACGATCCCGTCGATCTCGTACGGAAGGGATTCCTTCTCCGCCTCCGCCTTCCGGTAGAAGTCGACGACCTCCCCGATGTCGCGGCAGCGGCGGCTCCACTCCCGGTTCACCGGGAATCCGAGCCGGGACAGCAGCTCGAGCTCCTCCCAGTGGGACCGGAAGGTCGCCCCCTCCAGGCGGCCGGTGCCGTAGACCCACAGCCGCACCCGGCGGCTCGCGGTCACCTTCGGGTCGAGCTGGCGCACCGACCCCGCGGCTGCGTTCCGCGGGTTCGCGAACGGCGGCTCCCCCGCCCGCTCCCGTCCGCGGTTCAGCGCCGCGAGGTCCCCCCGCTCCATGTACACCTCCCCGCGGACCTCCAGCACCCTCGGGGGGGGCGTCCCCCCGTGCCCGGGACGGGACGGCAGGGACAACGGAACGTCCGCGATCGTGCGCAGGTTGGCGGTCACGTCCTCGCCGCGGACGCCGTCGCCCCGGGTCGCTCCCCGGGCGAACGAACCGTCCTCGTAGAGCAGCTCGACGGCGAGACCGTCGATCTTGACCTCCGCGACGTACCCCTCGCGGTCGAGCGCCTCCTCCGGGACGCCCCTGGCCTTCAGGGAGCGGCGGATCCGTGCGTCGAACTCGAGCAGCTCTTCCGCGGAGAAGGCGTTCTGGAGGGAAAGCATGGGGACGGCCCGGACGACCGTGCCGAACGCCTCCACGGGCCTTGCCCCCACGCGCCGGGTGGGTGAGTCGGGGTCGGCCAGCTCCGGGTGCTCCTCCTCGAGCCGCGCGAGCTCCCGGAACAGGGCGTCGTACTCCGCGTCGGACACTTCCGGAGCGTCCTCGCGGTAATACCGGTCGTTGTGGTACCGGATGATCTTCCGGAGCGCGTCGATCCGGGTTTTCGGGGATGCGTTGCCCACCCGCCGATTATACAATGGAAGAAACGGCGAATCCCGGCCCCCGGCCGGGGGCGGGACCGCCGACGGGCGCGAGGTGAGCCATGTCGTTCTGGAAGAGGTTGTTCGGAGGCGGAGACGAGCCCGAGGCGAAGAAGGGGCAGTACGGGGTGGACTACGTCGGCGTCTCCGAGATGCTGGCGTTCAACCGGAACCTCCTGGAGGCGCTTTCCCACGAGAAGCAGGGGATCGAGCTGTACTCGCGGTTCCTTTCCGAGGCGAACGACGAGCGCGGCCGGGAGATGTACCGCCGCCTCATCGACGAGGAGAAACAGCACCTGAAGATGGTGCACGACGAAATCGAGGGGCACAAGAAGCAGGGGTACTGGAGCTAGACGGGGGGCGTGCTACTCCTCCTCCAGCGCCGCGATCCCCGGCAGCCGCTTCCCCTCCAGAAGTTCGAGGAACGCCCCGCCGCCCGTCGACACGTACGACATCCGCGAGAAGAGCCCCGCCTTGTGGAGGGCGGTGTCCGTGTCGCCGCCGCCCACGATGGTGGTCGCGTCGCTCTCCGCCAGCGCCCGCATCACCGCCTGCGTCCCCGCCGCGAACGGCGCGGTCTCGAACGCCCCCATCGGCCCGTTCCAGACGATCGTCTTCGCGTCCTCAAGCGCCTCGCGGAACAGCAGCCCGCTGGCCGGCCCGATGTCGAGCGCCATCATGCCGTCGGGGATCTCCTGCGCGGGGACCGTTTTCGCCTGCGCGGAGGCGTCCAGCCGGTCCGCGACGACGACGTCCACGGGAAGGTAGAGCCGCACCTTCTTCGCGGCGGCCCCCGCCAGCACCTGCCTCGCCGTCTCGACCATCTCGGCCTCGTAGAGCGACTTCCCCACCCCGTACCCCAGGGCGGCGAAGAAGGTGTTCGCCATCGCCCCGCCGATCAGGATCTTGTCCACTTTCCCCAGGACGTTGTTGATCGCCTGGATCTTCCCGGAGATCTTCGCGCCGCCGAACACGGCGACCAGCGGGCGGGCGGGGGAGACCAGCGCCTTCTCGAAGTAGGCGATCTCGTTCTTCATCAGCATCCCCGCCGCGCGCTCCTTGACGAATTTCAGGATCGCCACGTTGGAGGCGTGCCCGCGGTGCGCCGTGGCGAAGGCGTCGTTCACGTAGACGTCGCACAGGGCCGCGAGCTTCTTCCCGAACCCGTCGTCGTTCTTCTCCTCTTCCGCGTAATACCGGACGTTTTCCAGGAGGAGCACGTCGCCCGGCTTCATCGCGGCGACCGCGCCCTCCGCGACCTCGCCCGCGCAGTCGGCCGCGAACGCGACCGGCCTTCCCAGCAGCTTCGCCAGCCGTGGCGCGACGGGCGCCAGGCTCATCTCGGGGACCCGCTTCCCCTTCGGGCGCCCCAGGTGCGAGAGGAGGATGGTCTTCGCGCCCTTTTCCACCGTCTGCCGGATGGTCGGGAGCGCCGCCTGGAGGCGGGTGTCGTCGGTGACGTTCCCGGCCTTGTCCATCGGCACGTTGAAGTCGACGCGGACAAGCGTCCTCTTCCCGGAAAGGTCCATCTGGTCGACGGTGCGGATCTTCATCGCGGTCGTCCTCCTTCGGTCGGCGGTGGGGAATTCCCGGTGTGCATAGTACCAAAAACCCGCCGCCGGATCATCCGGGGCAAGCCGTCACGGACGCTGCGCTCCTCGCGGGGGGCTTCCTCTCGGGGACGTTCGCGATCTTCGCCCGCTCACTGCGGATTCCGCTCGACGCAATCCCTGCCTCGCTCCATACGCCCCCTCCGAGGAACCCCCCGCTGCGTCACTCCGCGTGTGAACGGCTTTCTTATCTTCGCAGCAGTCCCATGACGATTTCGATCGCGATCAGCAGGATGATGATCATCTCGAGCGTTTCCGAGCGCGCGGCCTGCGCCCGGTTGTTCAGCACGGTGTAGATGTCGGTCAGCGCGGCGAGCTGGTCGCGCACCGTCCCCTCGTGCTTCTCCGCCCCCACCTTCCGCCGCGCCTCCTCGTACACGCGGGCGAGGTACGCGTCCCCCACG